>CAZTWR010000291.1:0-2351 GCA_964618055.1 uncultured Pirellulales bacterium
AATTTCCATCTGCTATTTTATCAATTGTTTCCAGTAATAATGGTGCAGCTAATTTTGCGAGCCGGTCGTGAAGCTCACCAGCTGTTTCGTCCGGTTCTATCTCCGTTGCGGCCTGGCCCAGGATATCGCCGGCATCCATTTTTTCGGCCAAGGTGATTATACTAATGCCGGTTTCGGTTTCGCCGTTGATTATCGCCCAGTTTATCGGCGCCGCTCCGCGGTATTTCGGCAGCAGAGAGGCGTGAACATTTATCGCACCCTTGGGCGGTAGTTTTATCAATTCATTACCGATTTTCTGGCCGAACGCAATGACCGCAATCAAACCAGGCTGCAGGGCAGCTATTCTTTCGATTATCTCAGCGGTGTTTACGTCCTCTGTTTCCATAAAAGGCACTGAGTTAGTCTTTGCCCAATTGGCGACCGGTGTCGGCCGGCTCTTTCTGCCCCTGCCAGCCCCGTGCGGAGGCTGAGTAACAATAAAGATGAGAGTATGACTTGAGTCAGCTAAGGTATTTAGAGACTCTATACCAAATTCACCGCTACCGAGATACACTATCTTCATTTTTCATCCTAAAAATGAAGAAGTGCACAAGACTTAAGTGCACAAGTCACAAGCGAAGCATTTCGATGTTACGGTTGCTCTTGTGCTCCTGTGCTCTTGTGCTCTTCTGCAAGTTTTTTTAGCTGCCTTCGATGCACGATTTTCGCTGCTGAGCCCATACGGTCGGCGATGGTCATTCCCTCTATATGGTCGTATTCGTGCTGCAGGGCCCTTGCATAGAGTCCTTCAGCTTCTTCGGTAAATTCATTGCCATCCAGGTCAGTGGCGGTAACTTTGCATTTTTTGTATCTTCTGATTTTTGTATAAATCCCTGGAATTGACAGACAGCCCTCGTCCACTGCGTCAAGTTCACCACTTGGTGTGACGGTTGGGTTTATAAAGACCCTGACGTTTTTTCTGCTTGCGTCAAGCGATATGATAAACAGTCGCAGCGGCACGCCGGCCTGTGGTGCCGCCAAGCCAACGCCTTTATTTTCCAGCATAATCTCCGTCATCTTTTCCACGAACTGACGGATATTATCGTCGATTTTTTCAACCGACTGCGCCCGGCCGGCCAAAACATCAGCAGGATAATGCGTTAATTGGCATTTCTCTATATCTACCATTTCTCGCCTCTCCATTTCGCGATTCGTGCTTCGATTCACCATTCAGAACTTGCTATTTACACTTCACGCTTGTTATCGTCGAATTCGTCGCCTTCGAATATGTTGCCGAGGTAGTGTTTTCTAACGGTCTCATTGCGGACGATTTCTGCCGGCGCGCCAGCCCCTATCACCCTGCCGTGGTCGATTATATATGCCTTATCGACCACTTCGAGTGTCCTCTCAACATTATGGTCGGTAATGAGGATGCTTACTCCGGAGGCGACGAGTCGGCGGATTTCGTGCTGCAAATCCTCAACGGCAATAGGGTCGACGCCGCTGAACGGCTCATCCAAAAGAATCAGTGAAGGGTCCGTTACCATAGCACGGGCGATTTCGAGCTTTCTGCGCTCGCCGCCGGATAAGAATCTGCCCTGGCTTTCAGCGACCTCGCTTAGTGCAAAATGCTCGATGAGCATATCGGCTTTGCGGTCGCGTTCAGCCCTGGTGATGGACATAGTCTCCAGAATTGCATAGAGGTTGTCCCGGACACTGAGGCGCTGAAAGATGCTCGGCTCCTGTGAAAGATAGCCGATGCCAAGCCGGGCACGTTTGTACATCGGCAGTTGCGTGATATCCATACCTTCAAAAACCACCGCACCGCTGTTCGGGGCAATCATACCCATAATCATTCTAAAGGTAGTAGTTTTGCCAGCACCATTGCGACCCAAAAGCCCGACAATACTGCGCTGGGCGATGGTAATGGATATCTTGTTGACAACAGCCCGGCCGGAATATTCCTTTACCAACTCACAAGTTTCAAGAAGAGTCATATCAATCATCTTTGTATCCCGTATAACGTATCTCGTATTGTGATGGGTATTATATCTACATTATCAGCTAAAGCCAAACGTCTTTTTTGGGTCTGTTAAGCCCAACTATCCAAATCGTGCTTTCTATAAAGAAAGGCTGATAAATGTTCTGGCATTTGTGGGGCATTTCTGCTATATAAGTGTTTTTTGCGTGGCATAGAGGTTGCGTATGTTTGCAGTTATAAGTGATGTACATTCAAACCTTGAGGCCCTGACAGCGGTTCTGGCTGACATTGAAAAACGCGGTATCGAGACGATTTATTGTCTGGGCGACGTGGTCGGCTACGGGCCAAACCCCAGGGAATGTCTGGACCTGATTATTGAGAAGACCAAATG
>CAZTWR010000292.1:0-2342 GCA_964618055.1 uncultured Pirellulales bacterium
AACAAAGATTTTAAAGGATTCGGAACCTGTATGGTCAAGACGCACTTGAGCTTGTCACATGACCCTGATATAAAGGGTCGGCCACGAAACTGGGAGCTTCCCATCCGTGACTTCCTGGTGTATAAAGGAGCCGGCTTTATCGTTCCGCTCGCCGGCCAGATTAAGCTGATGCCGGGTACAGGCTCGGACCCGGCCTTTAGGCGCATTGATGTGGACTTAAAAACCGGAAAAGTAACAGGAATGTTCTAAGCTAACCAAGCTTAAAAATCTATTTACATCTAAATAAAAAACCAATAAGCGGAGCTAACCAATGGCAGCAAAAATCATCGACGGAAAACAAATAGCAGCGGATATGCGGGCTGAATTAAAAGAAGAAGTTGCAAAGCTTAAAGAACAAGGTATCGTCCCAGGCCTGGGCGTCATTCTGGTAGGCGAAGACCCCGCATCACAGTCATATGTTAGAGCTAAGGAGCGGGCCTGCGAAGAATTAGGGATTTACTCCGATGATAACCGTCTGCCCGCAGATACCACACAGCAGGACCTAATCGCTCTAATCAATCGAATGAATACCGACCAAAAAATAAACGGCATCCTGGTCCAGCTACCTCTGCCCAAACATCTTGACGAGTCCGAGGTCCTTTTGGCAATTAACCCTGACAAGGATGTCGATGGCTTTCACCCAACCAATATCGGCAAAATGATGGCTGGCCAGGCGGCATTTTTGCCCTGCACGCCTCACGGAATCATTCAGCTTTTGCAACGAAGCGGCGTTAAAATTGAAGGCTCTCATGTAGTAATCGTTGGACGAAGCAACATCGTCGGCAAACCCCTTGCCAATATGCTCATTCAAAAAAACAAAGGCGGCAACGCCACTGTAACGGTTTGTCACACAAGAACAGCCGACCTTGCTTACCAAACCCGCCAGGCCGATATTATAATTGCCGCTGCCGGCAGGCCCAACACTATAACTGCGGATATGGTAAAGGATGGCGTCGTTGTAATCGATGTCGGCGTCAACCGCATCGAGGATAAAACGTCGAAAAAAGGGTATCGCCTGATTGGCGACGTTGACTTTGAAGCGGTCAAAGAAAAAGCGAGTTTGATTACTCCCGTCCCCGGCGGCGTCGGACCAATGACGATAACAATGCTGCTCTACAATACAGTGGAATCCGCCAAAAAAGCCTCAGGAAAAATTTGAATAGTTTCACTCTTTTTCCTTCCCGGGTTTTTTTAGCAGACCCTTGAAGCCTTCTATAAGTTCCTTGCCGCTGTCTTTGCCTTCTTTTAAAATCTTTTTTCCCCCTTCTGTAGCGGTTTTGCCCAGACCTATGGTCTTGCTCAAGGTCAACTTCATTGCGCCGGTCATCTCTTTAGGCAAAACGCCTGTCCCTTTATTAGCCACTCCCCTTGCGATGGCCAGTAAGATTCTGCCAGACAGCTCAGCCATATCCAATTTGTTATCACTGCCTAAATCGGTCATCACGATAGGGTCAAGTTTCAGCGTAATGGTATCCGCCCTGCCTGGAACAGGAAGTAACTTTGCCTTAACTGTTATGTTCGAAATTTCAAGATTATCTATATGAAGCTTTTTCCCACCCCTTTTGGACTCGCCTTTGGCCTTTCGCTTATCGGATATTGTCTTTATTACATCCTGAAGGTTGTTGCTGGTTACCCCTCTTTGTTCAAGAATGACGTTTACCCCATCAAGCTTGATCTTTCTTATACTAACGTTATCACCCAAAAGCGATTTTACATTAACTTCGATTTGAGCGTCTTTTAGTTCAAGCAGTTTATCGTGTTGATAACCGGGCGGATTATTAATTAAAAGATTACTAATACCGAGTTTGCCTCTCATAATTGAAAAGTCAACCTCTTCTGCACTCACTCCGACGTTTAAGGTTTTAGTTGCCGCGACCTCAATGCCCGCTTTTAAGGCATGGTCAGCAAAAATATCAATTGCCACCGCAACAACAGCCAGAATCAGAACAGCCAGCAGGATAACACCTACAGCTTTAAGTGATTTTTTCATTTTGCAACTCTCCTAAATCCCGATTCTCACCAGTATCGAACATACGGTTAAATACCTTCCCGAAAGATTTTTGCACCAACCAGATTTAATCTTTCTTCGATTCTTTCATAGCCGCGGTCGATGTGATAAACTCTGTTAACAACAGTAGTCCCTTCAGCAACCAAGCCAGCCAGAACCAATGCCGCTGACGCCCGCAGGTCTGAGGCCATCACCGGAGCAGCAACCAATTTCTTTACACCCGCTATAATGACAGTAGAGCCTTCTCTACGCAAATTCGCTGCCATTCGATTCAATTCAGCAACGTGCATAAATC
>CAZTWR010000293.1:0-2331 GCA_964618055.1 uncultured Pirellulales bacterium
CGTCTATGCCTTCCTCGTCAGGCCAGCCGCCCCAGCCGTGTATGAAAAACGAGCCGCCTTCGATACCCAGCAGTTTTTCCAAATCTGCTGAAAGCTCCATATCATATCTGCCGACGTGTCTGCCTTTGCGGTTGTGTGTGCTCAGCCCGCCTTTGACGTTGGCCTGATAGATATTAGTCATTCCAAAACCTATCTCTATTCCCTTATCTGATAATTGGTCGTTCAGTCCCCAAAAACCATTTGTCAAAGTTTCCCTGTTCCAGACACTGACCGCCTGTTCCATTTGTTCTGATTTTGCACTCTCTGCTCGCGAGAGATTTACTACACTCAACAGAAGCACAACACTCACAACAATTTTTGTTTTGTTCATATTCACTCCTTTCTTTGTATAGAAACAAAATTTTTACCCCCCTACAAAAAGTTAGTCACAACTAACTATATATCCAAAAAAAATATCCAGCTTGTCCGTGCCAGTCTGTGTTACAGAACCATTATTTTATGTGCCATACCTCTGCCTAACATCATTTTGGAGTCCTTAACATTTATCACAAAAGGACCGGGATACCCGTTGTTTACGACTGTTATTTCCACATCGGGCACAAGTCCCATTGCAGCCAAACGGCTGTTCAAACCCCGTCCGGCTTTGATGCGGGCTAACTTAACTGTCTCACCGGCCTTGACCGTCGACAACAGCCTTAATGGCTTGTTTTTCATAATTTCACCATAATCTTTGACGCTTCTTCTTTACGCAGTGAAAGATGATAGCCCTTCAATTTCACATCTATCGGGTCACCCAATGGCGCAACTCTTTGAACTTCTACAATCGTCCCCGGCACAACACCCATATCAGCGATGCGCTTATTCACGCCGCTTCGGCCGATTATCTTAACAATCCTGCCTTTTTGGCCCGGTTTAACCTCGTTAAGCCCAACTATGTCATCCACTTTACTTGTCTCCTTGTTTGAAAAATCGCTATTTTGCAATCTGTTTTTGCAGAATTTTTCGAATTCACTTGCCAAATTGTAACCTCTTTCGCTGTTTTTAGTAACAAATTCGATAAAACACAGAAGTTTTGTAATAACCCTCGGTCCGAGAACATGCTCAGCCTTGCAAGCGGCCTTCTGAGCAATATCTGCTTCAACGCCTAACACTTTGATGAAAAAGGACTTAAGAATGTTATGCTTCTTGACAACTTCGGCTGCGGCTGTCTGACCGGCCTTGGTGAGCGTAACAGAATCGTATGGCTTATAGTTAGCCAGCCCCTTTTCTTTCAGAACTCGTAACGCACCGGTAACAGAGGACTTAGAGACATCGAGCGATTTTGCTATGTCCTTGCTGTGGGCTACATTAAACTCACCCGCCAAATTAAAAATCGCCTCCAGATAATCCTCTAAGGAAGCACTTAAATTGTTGCTTTTCGCTACGGTCACAGCCTTTTTCCTTAGCCTACTCCGCCGTAGTAGCTACGGCTACGAAGGCTGGATATTTTGTACTTTATTCCTAATATAGTTAGTCTCACCTAACTTTGTCAAGATGCTTTTCAAAAATTTTTCTGTTCAAAAACATCTGTTTCTATTGATAGTTCTACATTAGAATATCACGTTGTGGACAAGTTTTAACGTGTAACAAGTTTTGAAAAACTTCCATGGCCAAAAGACGCCTTTTTTATTTACGTATTTTTAAAAACCTGTAAATCGCGCTAAAAATCAACAACTTAGAAAATGTCTGTTCGCTCTAAAATAAACTCGTTTCTTGGTTTGTTTGCTGGCGGATTATTGTCAATATTCGGCAAATCACCGGCCAAACCCACTACAAGCGACATTAGGCAGATGGAGTTTAAAACCAGCACGCAGCATCTGGGAGTCCGATTTACCGAAAAAATTCGTCAGGTTTTCAGATTCAGATGGCTTAGAAAATTTTAGCTCCACACTATAGAGTCGGAGTTTTTTATGACCGAGCTTAACGTTACGCCACCGCCGGGCAAAGCTCCCGTGCTTAGCGAAAATGCTTTAACTGTATTGCAAAGCCGATACCTAATCAAAGACCAGCAGGGTAAGTGCATCGAGACACCGGCTCAACTTTTCAGCAGATTGGCGGCCCTGGTAGCTGAGGCTGAAGCCAGATATGGAGCCACCGACAGTGAAATCAAAGCTTGGCACAGAAAGTATTATGACCTGATGGCGCAGCTTGCGTTTCTGCCCAACTCCCCTGCCCTTATGAATGCAGGGCGGCGAGGAATACTCAGCGCCTGCTTTGTACTGCCAATTGAAGATAGTATAGAAGGGATATTCGAGACGATTAAGCAGACCGCTCTGATTCAAAAGGCAGGCG
>CAZTWR010000294.1:0-2321 GCA_964618055.1 uncultured Pirellulales bacterium
CTAACACCAGTTGCTGTCGACGCCCGGATAGCGGAAATCCGAATGGGCGATATCATAGTAAAGACCAAGCCAGGCTCTGATGTTAAGGTTCAACAGGTTCGTCACGAGTTTTTATTCGGCACCGCGATTACAAATCGACTTGCGGAAAAAGACCAAAACGCCCTGGCGGGCAACGACAGAAAAATGTTTCTGAAAGTCCTTGCCGAGAATTTCAACTACGCTGTACACGAAAATGCCCTAAAATGGTATGACTGCGAAAAAAGGCCCAATGTCGTCGATTATTATACAGCAGATAGAATATGGGAAATCTGTCGGGATTATAACATACCGATGCGTGGCCACTGCATATTCTGGGCTAAAGACAAATTCATTATGCCCTGGTTAAATCGGCTGAATAATGACCAGCTTCGCGCAGCAGTCAACCGTCGTGCGATTGGTGTTACAAAACATTTTAAGGGTCGCATTGAAGAATTTGACTTGAACAATGAAATGATTTATGGCGACTTTTTCCGTCGTCGCCTCGGTTTCGGCATTATCAATGAAATGGCCTATATGGCCAAAGCAGGAAATCCAGATGTCACTTTGTATGTAAATGACTATGGTGTTCTTGTTGATGGTTACAATGTCAGCACTTATATAACTCAAATCAAAAACCTTCTTGCAAATGGTATTCCCATCGACGGCATTGGCTGTCAGGGCCACTTTGGCTATCTTACCAAAGTTGTAACCCCAGCTGAGCATATACAGAATACTCTCGATAAGCTCGCTGAGTTTAATTTGCCGATTAAAATCACCGAATGCGATTTTGACTATGACGACGAACAAACCAAGGCCGAAGAGCTTCGAAAGTTCTTCCGGATTTGCTTTGCGCACCCTAAGGTTGAAGCCATTTTAATGTGGGGTTTTTGGGAGGGTGCTTGCTGGAGACCCAAAGCAGCTTTGTGGAAAGAAGACTGGACGCCTACTCCTGCGGCGTTAGCTTATCGGGACCTTGTTTTTAACCAGTGGTGGACTCAGACCTCCGGCAAAGCTGATGACGATGGGACATTTAAAACAAGAGCTTTTTATGGCGATTACATAATCACCTCAAACGGAGTGGAGAAAAAAGTAACTCTCAGTAAGAACGAAAAATCGCTCCATGTAAGTTTTGAATAATGAAAATTTCACTCTTGATTGTTACCAAACGCAAGCCGGAATTCCGGCCGGGCCGGAATAGATTTTCCCCTGCCGCAGGCAGCGCAATATTATTTTCCCGTCCCAGAGGCTTATTAAGGACACCCATCTGTCTCAAGCCAATATTGGCAAAAGATGGCTAAGTCATGCAGGCCGACTAAGTCGTCAAGATTCAAGTCAAATCCATCACACCAGTATGGTATTCCGCAGTTTTCGCGCGGACAGCTTTCAGCAAAAAGAGCATAATCAGCAAAGTCTACACTATTATCTTGATTGAAATCACCTGTGATCGTAAACGGTCTTAGAGGATTTGCCATTTCGTTACCCTGTTCGACCATAATAGCCAGACCGACCCACGCACTGCTGGCAACATGAAGGAGCTTATAGTACCATGCATCCGCCCCATAGCCAGTCCACGCTCCTTCCAGGCATGAAGTAGCCACAATGCCATTGCCGTCGGTAATATCGTTGTACTGTGGGGCTGCACATGTCCTTACAAGATCCAAGTTCTCCAACAGTTCTTGTCCGTCGTTTTCCCTATTATCAAGCAAAAATGCCATAGCCGCACCGGCTGTGGCCTCACACTGGATATGCGTACCTATGTCGCTAAATTTTATTCCCAATATGTCACAGCAATCGTCACAGCTTACCAAGATTAATAAATCATTGATATCGTTAGGATCCAAACCGCCCCGAGCTAAAAACTTAAGGGCTCGAGACATGTTGTTAGCATCATCAGCTTCTGCTAATGCCAGCCAGCCTTGTGCGTCAGCGGGGATTGGCGAGGGATTAGGGGTTATACCATCTACCTGTGTTCCTGTGTAGTAATAGCCATTACATGGGTCGAACATCTCTTTCAAGAACTTCTGAGCGTGACAAGCCATCTCAGCCCATTTTGTATTACCTTCAAGACGAAAAAGGTTTTTGGCAAATACATAAACGTCGATATTATGCTCTGTACTTTTCCATTTGTAGGGTGTTTGATTCCAGCCTCCGTAGCCTCCTCTAAAACCAAAGGGCAAATTAGGATCTTTGCAGTGATCAAGAACCCAATCAGCAGTGTCTTCTGCAGCCTGCAAGTATTTTTGCCTTTGCGAAGCGTTTAGATATTTGGTTATTTCTGCAACATAATAAAAACGGGTAAGCGC
>CAZTWR010000295.1:0-2303 GCA_964618055.1 uncultured Pirellulales bacterium
CACCGAGCCGATTTTGAATTTCGGTGGCGATTTCAGCATTTAGGTATATTGTCGCTCCATCTATATGGCTGGCAAATTCAACGCCATCATCATCGATTTTGGCCAGCGGGCTTAGCGAAAAGATTTGATAGCCGCCGCTGTCGGTCAGTATCGGGTCGTTCCAGCCCATAAGTTTGTGCAGTCCGCCAAGTTTTTCGACTATCTCTACTCCAGGCCGTAGTAGCAAATGATACGTATTGGCTAAAACAAGTACAGAACCGGTTTCTTTGAGCTGCTGTGGTGTTATCCCCTTTACCACTCCGGCTGTGCCTACCGGTACAAAGACGGGCGTCTCGACCTTGCCATGAGCTGTGGTTAATAACCCTCGCCTGGCTGCAGAGTGACGGTCTGTAGAGAGAACTTCGAAGTTACTCATTTGGATTCCCGCTTTGCCAGTCTCGGCAAGGCCGAGCCTTGACGGGCGGGGTCCCTTTCAATAAACTCTTATGATATTCGAGCCGGGATAGTAATAGAAAAGAATCTGTCTTGAGGTTTTGCCTCCTCTTGCCATTCCTTGAGCGCCACATTGGCACATTCCAACGCCGTGGCCGTAACCTCTACCCGACAAAAATGCCCATTTATCGCCCATATTAACGATTTGACAAATTGTGCTTCTTAACTTACGACCGGTTGGATCTATTGATAGACGAAAGTCCTCAGCTCGTAAAAAATCACTTTTGCCGGTTGAGCCAAGAAGTTTCACCGAGGTCAATCGGGAAAATTCTCCATAGTTACTTTGTTTGGCGGAACTGATACTTGCGATTTTTCCGAGCCGCTTTAGCTTTGGATACCTCTTTAACAGGCTGTTTGTAATGCTGGTCTTATCAAACTGGATCATAGGCCAGAAGAAAAAGCTTGGCTTTGCCACATCTTTGCAATAAGGACAAGGAACACCAACAAGTGGTTCAAAAGAATCGCCGCCGAATACATGTTTGCTGTTTTCAGTGTGGCCGCCACAGGTTGAGCTGTAGTAAGCAGGAAATAGCTTTTCGTCGCCGTCGGTTTGTTTGCAGACCAGGACCCGGCCCCACGTTTTATTGACAGCACCCCAAATCTGAGTTGATTCGGCAGCGACTCCGAGATAAACCTGATTTGCCTCTGTTTTCCTCACATCCCAAGCGCGCTTACTGCCAAAATGCTTTTTGATATACAAGCAATAGGTCCTTGCCGCGATTGCCTGAGCCTCCAGCGCCGCCGGTTCCCAGTAATCAGGCATCTCAGCACCTACTACACCGGCTAAATACGGCTCAAGCGGAACAAGATTTATTGCATTAAAAGAATTGCTATTAGGATTGAGTATGAGCTTTAATTTGCCGCGGTAATCATCGCCGTTCAAGTTAAAGATGTGTGGCCTGTCGGGCAAAATAATTATTTGTTCACCGGTAAAGGGCCGACCGGAAATAGCGATTCTACCAGCAGATATAGTTATGTTTGCCGGCGCATCAGACTGGTTAAAGTAGGCTTCTGTGGTTTGTGTTTGGGCGTCTAAAACGGCGAACGAGGAGGTAACCGTTAGCGTGCAGGCTCTGGCGCTATTAAGAAGCAAAACCCGTATCCAAAACCGCGGTTCGATATCCATTTGTGGAGTGGTTCTGGCCAGTTGCCTCGCCTTGCATCCGCTAAAGATTATCAACCAAAGCAAAAAAACTATGCGGCAATAGTATATGGTATATGGTGTATGGCGGATAGGAAGTTGTATCTTCAATTCTGAACTTTTAACTTTGAATTTTCTAATCCAAGCTTCGCAGGGATAACCCGAGGTTGCCAATGGCCTTTTTAATTTCGTTTAAGCTTGTTACACCGAAGTTTTTAACGCCGAGAAGTTCGGCATCTGTTCTACGTATCAATTCACCAGTTGTGCAAATATTGAGCTTTTGCACGCACTTCCGAGCACGGACCGATAATTGAAGGTCATCCACAGGCTTGTTAAAAAGACTTTCGTCTTCCTTTCCTGTGCCACCGCGGTCCAAAGTCTCTGCTGCAGCGAACTGCTTTTCCTCCAGAGCCATACCGAGATGTAATCCTTTCGATCCGAGTATGACCTTTATCTCCCTGAGCGAGGTTTCACCGAAGTTTTTATAAGACAGTAGCTCCACCTCGGTGATGTTCAAAAGATCCCCGAGCGTTTCAATATTCATTTTTTTGAGGCAGTTTCTGCTGCGTACCGACAGTTCAAAATCTGAGATGGGGGTTTCAAGAATTTGGGCCCTGCGGTCTTTTTTCTTTTCTTTTTCCTCGTCGTAGAACATTGTTTTTGAGCTTTC
>CAZTWR010000296.1:0-2224 GCA_964618055.1 uncultured Pirellulales bacterium
CAGTACCTTACGAACCGTCATCTTCCGATACAGCCCTCGCTCCTCAGGCATATATCCTATGCGGTTCTTGGTTTGCTTAGCTGAACTATTCCCTAATATCTCGATGGCTCCACTGTCTGGGCGGATGATATTCATAATCATACGAATGGTGGTTGTCTTGCCCGCACCATTTGGCCCAAGGAATCCATAGATACTACCTGCTGGCACCTGAAGATTCAGGTTATCCACAGCATGGACCCGGCCGAAGGATTTACTCACTTGTTCAAGAGATACTGCGTTCATATGAAAGGGCCTTATAAATCTCGACAGCAACTTTTTTTATTGTATTGGCAGATAAAGATTAGGCAACTTTTTTGTAGATTTGTTTTTTTACTTTCCAGCAATGATTGCTATGTAACCGCCGTCGTGGTCTGTCGCACCTTCGGCTGACGGCAGGTTGAGTTTTTCAGATTCAAGTTTCAAGTCTGGATTTTCCTGAAGAAAATCTTTTATAAGCTTACTGTTTTCCAGCCTTTGAATACTGCAGGTGCTGTAGCAGATTTTGCCATTTGTTTTTATCATTGATGCGGCGATTTTTAATAGCTCGGCTTGTGTTTTGGCAAGCTTTCTTACTGCCTTTGGCGTTATTCTATAGCGGGTCTCGATGCGTTTTGCCAGCACGCCGGTATTTGAGCACGGCACATCCAGCAGGATGCAGTCAAAAGGGGCGATTTGGGCGGCGGTCTTCTCAAGATTTTCATAAGATATAATTTTGATACTTTTTATGCCAAGCCGGGTGGTGTTTTCCCTGACTTTTTTCAGTCGCTCACCGTCGATGTCAGTTGCGATAATCTTTGCTTTATCACCGGTAAGTTCAGCCAACTGCGTTGTCTTTGTGCCGGGGGCGGCGCAGAGGTCGAGGATTGTCCATTGCCGCTGCGGCTGAAGAAGTCGCAGCGGCTGAACAGCAGCGATGTCCTGAACAGTAAATTCGCCTTCATCAAAACCCGGAAGCTCTGTTATTGCTTTCGGACTTTTGATTTTTATCATTTCCAAACCAGGAACAACTTCGATGTCGATATTCGCCGTGTGTAGCTTTTCAGCCAATTTTTTTGCTGTTGTTTTCAGGGTGTTGGGTCTGATGTAGATACTTGGCTTTCGATTGCTTGCAAAGCAAACTTGCCGAGTTGATTCCTGACCGAATTCTGTTAGCCAACCACTTATGAGCCATTTTGGCAGTGAGAAAGCGGCACTGAGGAAATCTACCGGTGAATCTTTTGGGCTCGGCAGAATATCAGTGTCAAATTCACAGCTGGCCGAAGGTGTCTGCGGTAAGGTTCTTTGCGTGTCGGCTCCGGAAAGCGGGACTTGGCGATTTTGTATGTGCCTTGTGATTTGGCGCAGGACAGCGTTAACAAAGCTGGTCTGCTTCCTGCCCATAATGACTTTGGCATTTTCGACCGCTTCGTTGACGATTGAATAGTCAGGGGTTCGGGGGCTATAGATAAGCTCGTAGGCCCCGATGCGGATGATATTGAGCAGCTTGGCTGGTATCCTTTCGACAGGGCAATCAGCCAGTTCGGCTATCACCATATCGATGGCGGAGCGGTTCCTTATACTGCCGAGGACAAGGTCGGTAGCTCGTTGCTTTTCATTCGTTTGTGGCAGTAATTTGTCTAAGATTGGGCCGGCATAGCTGCGTTTTGGGTCAAATTGGTTTAGGACAGCCACTGCGAAGGCGCGGGCCCCGTTAGAAATCTTGCCTTTTGCAGGACGTTCCTTGTTTGCAGAATTTCTAACGGAGCGGGCAGTTTTGAGGTTCTCACCGGCCATTTCACTTCTTGATTTCCATAAATATATCGCCTGGGCAGGTTTGCCGGCCGTTGGCAAAATCCGCAAAATCCATAAGTCGCGAGCCGTCCGGCTTGACTTTTGCAATCTTCAAGGCGTTTTCGCCACAGACGACGTTTAGGTTCTCGTCGAGTGTTCCCGGCTGCAGGTGGGCGGCGTTTGAGGTCTCGACTACCCGGGCCTCAGCTATAGTTACCCGCAGAGACTTTGTAGTTTTTTTGGAGACATAAATCGCCGAGGCGCCGGGCCAGGGCCAAAAGCCACGTATCTTTCTTCGTAGAAGTTCTGCCGGCTCAGTAAAATCTAAAATGCCATCTGATTTTTTTAACTTTTGTGCCAGTGTTGCTTTTGAATGGTACTGCTTTGTGTGGATTACAGTTCAATATGATATATT
>CAZTWR010000297.1:0-2217 GCA_964618055.1 uncultured Pirellulales bacterium
AGAGCCAGTTTAAGAAACTTTTGAGCCGTTTTGCTTTTATATTGTAATAGCCGGCAGGTCGGATAAGCTCAGCCAGTTCCGGGACGTTGAGGTGGTAGAGCTTTTCAGGGGTCAGCAGGTAAGCGGATTTTAGATTTGCTATTGCCTTTTCGACATTGGCCCAGTTTGTGTTCTGGGTCAGTATAGCGCCTGTGATTATCTCAAATTGGGTTTCGCCCGGCCACCAGTTTTGAGGACCAAAGCGGTCGAAGAGTAGTTGATAAATTTCAGTTAATCGCTCGCTTATCATTGCGATAATTTTTTCTCAGGGAGCAAGGTCATTTTTTGTTTTGGACTCAGTCCTTCGCTTCGCTCAGAATGACCGGGAAAACCGGTCATTTTTGATTATTGTAATGTCGGCTTACTTAAAGTAAACTCTGCGAAATTTGAGCCCTGTGGTCAACTAATTTTTTTGGTGTTCAGTGGCAAAAAACAAGAAAAGTTACAAGAGAAAACGGCAACCAACAGAATGAAAGATAGATACAGGTACAGCGTGAGTCAATTGTTTAACTTTGTGCAAGAATCCTATTTTGAACGGACGTCTCGACCGATTTACGCTATAGTTTTTCTGCTGCCATTTATCGTTTTCTACGAACTGGGTACGATTCTTATCAATACCGATTTGCTGAGACACTACTGGCAGGGCCGGGTGGTGGCATTTTCGTGGCTGCAGGAGTTTCTTGCATACTTAGGGTTTGGCAGCAAGTTTGGGTGGGTGGCAACTCCCCTGTCGGTTGTGGTGATTTTGATAGCGCTGCAACTGACATCACGCAAACAATGGCGTTTTTGGTTTGGTGATATTTTGCCGATGGCAGCTGAGTGCATTCTGCTTGCGATACCGTTGGTTGTTTTGAGTATGTTTTTGAGTGGTTCGGGCCAGCGACAGGGCGACATCGACCAATTCACAAATAGCGCGATGCGAATACAAGCTGATGTGGCTTTAAGGTGTTCTTCGGTTACAAATGAAGGTTTGCCTGCGATGGCAGAGGGCAGCAGCGATGGGGAGAAATGGCAGGGGCTGTTAGCTAATGTTGTTACCGGTATAGGAGCGGGGATTTATGAAGAGCTTGTTTTCCGGCTGATTTTGATTATCGCTTTAATGGTGTTGTTTCAGGATATTCTTCAGTTCGGTCACAAGTTTTCAATTATACTTTCAGTTCTTATTTCGGCGGCGTTGTTCAGTGCATATCATCATATAGTATATCTGGAAGGTCAGTTTGTCCAAAGCAGTCCATTTAATTGGCTGGAGTTTGGTTTTCGGACAATCGCAGGTGTTTATTTTGCCGTTCTTTTTGCGATTCGCGGTTTCGGAATTACGGCGGGGGCTCATGCCTTTTATGATATTATTGCAGTTTTTATGAATACCCTTTTTCCCCAGCCGTGAAAAAAATCAAGAGGTGGTTTGTTGTTTCTTGATTTTTTTCAAAAAAACCTCACCGTCATTACTCTTTTGGTCTGCAGAACTTGCAAAATCATCGTCCTATAAGTGTGAAAACAAGCCTTATCAATACTGATATTGCACTTGAATAGATGTGGTATTTTTTGTATAATAATGTCAATGTTGGCAGATTACGTTTTAGTGTGGGAATTTTTATACGATGGAATCACCACAAATCAATATAGCAATTGAAGAATTGACATTCAGCCTTTTTCAAAGGTCTCTACATCCTGAGCTATTCCAAATTTACGCCAAGCGGCAGCTAAGAACCGCCAAATACGAGGCGGATATCTGGATTACAGGTTGCACTCACGTTGTTAGTGTGTATTCGGGGGATGTGTGTCTGAGTGAGGTTGTAAGCACACCAGGGCAGATGCTTCCGCGGCGAGGTTTGATTGAGCGTTTTCGATTTCACGGCCCGCGATCTCATAAATGCACTTTGAGCTTAGGGATAAGCTATATGACCGATTTTCAGGTTGAGAAGATGAGCCCCAATTTGTATCGGCAGAGCCATAAGGACCTTGAGAGTTTTGCTCACAATCGTGGTATATTTGTGAAATTTCCTGACCTGGAAATCGACAACCTCCAGCCGTTCTGTTACATTGATTTTGAGGCCAGACGCAGTGAGTTGCATATTCACACGTTTGCTGCCTATCCCGACCAGGTGACAATGATCAAAACGCAATCTCTTTTCGACTTTCAATAATATATAGTCACGCTGAATACTGCACGTCCTGTTG
>CAZTWR010000298.1:0-2163 GCA_964618055.1 uncultured Pirellulales bacterium
TGCCGATAAACTTTGCCGCTTCTGCCTGAGTCTCGATGATTTCAGCTTCGGCAATCTCGGCAGCGCTTTTACCCCCACTTCGCTTGCGCTTGTGGATTTTCTTTACTTCTGACTTCTGACTTCTGACTTCTGTTATCTTAGACATAGGCGTCCATGCCTTGTTAGTCGTTAGTGAATATTAACTATGCTACATGGAACATCCCGAAAGAGCCGCCTTTTTGCGGCCTCCATTCGCCCACGCCTATTGCAAATCCGGCCGTATTGAATAAATTGGTAATCTGTTCGGGAGAGATAACACTGGCGTTATATCGTATTTGCAGCCTGACCGACCACTTTCGAAATTCACCGCGATACCGAATATCGGCCGTCCCCATCGCTATCCGTACCATGTCCTCCCGCGGTGTGGGCCTGGATCCTTCTATCTTGACAAGCTCTCCGACAACATGAAATGCCCCACGAGCCAGCACCTTTGTAACGCCATCTAAAAATGTGCAACTATTTACCGCCGCCGCCTTGAACGCAACTGCCGGGAATCCATAGCCCCCGTCGTGGTGCGGATAGAGTGAATTCTTAAAATCCTGCTTCGGGTCCTTTGCCTTTTTCATCTGCCTTGCCTTTTTCATTTGTTTGTCCAACATCACTCGTTTTGCCTTATCGCTCCAAGCATGACAAATTAAAGGTGAATCGCCTTCGAGCCTCAAAGTCATTAACTTGACATCTATCCTTGGCAGTTCAATTATCTGCTCTACCTTTTTCATCTTAGTCATTTTTTTTATCCTTTCTCTTATTCGGGTTTAATATTCAATCCAAGCCTTATTTTGCCTGCCGCGCCGGGCCATACCGTACCGCACCAAACCGTGCTCCGCCACGCCGCATCCTGCCCCGCCGCATCCTGCCCCGCCGCGCCTGACTTCACCTGCCTCACCACAACATATCATGCCGGGCCTCAACACACCCAGCCCCACCAAAGTTTACCTGCCAAGCCGAACCATGCTATCCAACCTCGTCCAACCTTACCGAAACCTGCCCGGCCAAACCTTACCTGCCTTGCCCGACCATATCCCAACTCACCATACTGCGCCGCACCATACCCCGCCGTATCATTTTTTTTAACCGGCCTTTCGGCGTAATATTCTCTTTTTCTGTTTGGTCGTCACCTTTGCAATCGCATCAAAAATTCCAGAAAGCTCTTCTAATTCTCTATATTTTTCCCGCCAGGTATTTATTTCTGACAAGGCCTGCTGGAGAAGTTGTTGTCTCAAATGTGGTTTCGACATTGCCCTTTCGAACGGCGTGTAATGAATGTCTCTCTTTTCTTCCACCGAAACAAATGCTCTTACTCGCAATAGTTCTTTATCCTTTTTGCCTTTTTGAACGATTACGAGTTGGACGAGGATTTGTCGGGCCTGTTCTTCGCGGTAATTCTTTGCTGCCACCGTATCGTCCCATTCGAAGAGATTGTGCAGGGGCGATCTTTGGGCTTTCGCCTCTTTAACAATTGCTTTCGCTGTTATCGCCCCTCTGTTCTTTTTGGCGATCTGCTCGATGCACTCACCCGCCACTTGGGCGCTTACATTGCCTTTCGGCTGAAATTTCCATTTGTAAACCATTTTTTTCACTCCTTTCTGTTTTTGATTCATCATCTGTTATACTCCGCTAGTTTCAGCTCACTAAGCCTGAACTGTTTTATCTTCGGTTGGGCCTGTAGTAGAGCCATTGCCTTTTTCGTCCATTTCAAACGATAATGATATAAATTTACAATCACTCTTTACTGTAGCTAATGCATTTTCTTTTGCTAATCGAAGTGCGTGTGTTTTCGCATCAACTTCAGTTTTTGCATCGACATCTACTTCCATTTTTCGAGCTATTTCGTAAACATGTACATGGAATTTTTTCATTTTTCACCTCACTTTTTTCACTAAAACCGGCCCTTTCAGCAGCGGGCAATCATCCGGGAGCGTATCATCGCACGGGCACGTCCCGTCGTTCGGGCCTGGTCCGGCTAAAGTAAGCTGACAGCGAATCCTGCCGTCGGGAACGAGTGTACAGAATGGGCAGCATTTCGAATCACTGACCAGCACCTTTGTTCCGCCAGAATCTTTATCTTGCAGCACAACCTTCATTCAATTAATATCTCCTTCATTTTTTATCTTACAGTCCCGT
>CAZTWR010000299.1:0-2158 GCA_964618055.1 uncultured Pirellulales bacterium
GGCATCAAAAACACACACCAAATACCAGGGGGTTTGAATAAATCCGCCGGAAGCGGATAAAATTGGGTTTGATTGGGTTTGTTTTTCCATTTTCAAAAGTCGTAAATTGTTTACATAATCCTTTGTCATATAGTTAGTTAAGTTCATTTTTGGCATTTCGGAAATTGGGTTTGTTTTGCATAATTAACTCTTTTTGATTGATCCGGTTTCAGCCACAAAGACACTAAGGCACGAATAGATTTTTAGCCACAGAGAGCACAGAGGACACAGAAAAGTAAATTATAAACAGTGTTAATTGGTTATTGACCTGGACCTGCTGGACCTAAGACCTTGCCCTACGGGGCGGTTTGTCGTCCCTAAGGGACTGGTGGGTATTATACCAAATTTCAAGGAAAAGTCAACAGAAAAGTAGGGGGTAGGGTTTTGGGGGGTAGGGGATAGATCCTTCGACTGCGCTCAGGACAGGGTTTTTTAATTTGACGGGGATTGTGGTTTTGGGTATTGTGGATGGATACCAAGAAGACGGACTGTTATGAGATTTGGGACTTAGAGTTTTAGATAGTATGGCTGACTCAAATTTCAAAATAACAATTAGTGGGCCTGGTGTATTGCCAGAGACAACCCGCGTAAGCGATTTGGCTGAGTTCTTGATTAATATTGAGAAAGCAATTTCTGAGACGGGGAGATCCCAGGGAGTACGGATAACAGAAAATGAGATTATCAGCTTGGTAGGCGTGGATAGATCTAGCAACAAGCTGACGTTCGCTGTGGCGAGTATATTAGTATCCTCCGCGGCGATGGTTTCCGAGGTTGTAGAGACAAATACATATGAGAGACTCCCCCGCCAAGCGCACGAGGCGTTATATGAGGTATCAAAGCAAGCGGTGAGCCGCGATTGGGAGGTAAGATTCAACAAGAATGTCTCGTTGGGAATAAAAGAGGCCACGATATCGAAGGAAAAGAAAATACCTCCAGCACCACCGCCACCATATATCGAAGGGACAACAAGTATCTATGGGCACTGCATTCGGGTGGGTGGCGTAAGACCAAAGGCTGAGATTCATCTTTATCAAGGAGGAATCTTATACATAACTGTTAGTGAAGCAATGGCTAAAGAACTGGCTATGAGCCTTTACGAGGATGTGTGCATCGAGGGTAGAGCAAGGTGGAACACCGAAGATTGGACAATCGCAGAGTTTGAAGGGAGGCGAATCTCAGAGTTCAGAGCCACTGACCCAGTGACAGCGTTTCAGAAGTTAGGAGCAGCGGCAGGTGGGCGGTGGGATGGCATCGACGCGATTGGATATGTTAAAGCGCTCAGGTCGGAGGGAGAAACACCATGATATGTTTTGACACTAGTCCTATAATTTGGGGGGTTCAAGGGAGAGCACATCCAGCGCAGGAGCACATGGTTGACCGAACTAAACGCTACATAAAGTACCTCGCTGAGAAGAAGGAGCAGATTATGATTCCTGCACCAGCGCTGACTGAGTATCTAATGCATTTCGAAGTGGGAGAGCAGGAGAGGCAGCGACAAATAATCGAGGGAAATTTTATCGTACCGGCTTTTGATGTTCGAGCCGGTGTTTTGGCGGCTGAGCTCCTCGGGAATACGGAATTGGTTCAAAAAATTATAGCTAGTGGGGAGCTTGATAAAATTAAGGTAAAGACGGACGCGCAGATCATAGCGACTGCTATTGTTAATCAAGCAGATAAGATCATTTCTCACGACCCTGATTTTGCGAAACTGGCACAAGGTAGAATTTCGGTAGAGGAGGTACCGGTAATACATACGCAGATGGATATAGGGTTTGAATAGTAGTTTCTGTGAATCCGCGAACTGTTGGTGGGAATGATATATGGTAAAGAACGTATTGTACTGTGGTGATAATTTGACATTCTTCAGCGTTACGCTGAGGACGAGACGGTAATTTCCTGGTGGGGTTGGTGTTTTGTATCCTTAAGCTGCTCGAAATACTGATAATCCGGGGAGTAATCAAAAAGTTCCGGTTGTGAGGGTGTGAATCTTTCAAGAGTCCTCTTTATTGCAACGGGAGACAGGTCGATCCCAATCCAGTACCTATTTAGCTGCTGGGCGGCGAACAATGTTGAGCCTGACCCGCAGAAGCAGTCCAAAACTGTTTGGCCCGGGTTAGAT
>CAZTWR010000300.1:0-2156 GCA_964618055.1 uncultured Pirellulales bacterium
ATATTTGCATGTACTTTGCGGGCAATATATTCAGCTATTTCATCGCAAATACTTAATCCACGAAGGTGAGCTTTTTTCTGAATGATTGCAACTCTTGTCTCATAGCTCGGCGGGTCAATCCTGGCAACCAGACCCCAGTTGAATCTGCTGATAAGCCGCTCTTCCAGCGAAGGAATCTTCCCGGGTGCACTGTCGGCACTGAGTATGATTTGTTTGCCGTTGCTATAAAGGGTATTAAAAGTGTGGAAAAATTCTTCTTGGCTCTGCTCTCGCTCACTCAAAAACTGAACATCATCGATTACCAGCATATCAACGGTGCGAAACTGGCTCTGAAAACCAGCCAAATTCCCTTCCTCTATCGCCCTGATGAACCTGTTGACGAAATTCTCACAGCTTAAGAACTGAATTACCGCCTTATCGGATTTCTGCTTGGCTTCGCTGCAGACAGCGTGCAAAAGATGGGTTTTACCCAAACCGGAATTGCCATAAAGAAAAAGCGGATTATAGGTATTACCAGGTGATTGACTTACCGCAATACAGCTTGCTTGAGCAAGACGATTGCTCGGTCCTACTACAAAATTATCAAAGGTATAATCAGGGTGCAGGTTAAGTCCGGACTCGCGGCGTCGGGACCGTCGTAGAAGTCCTTTGCGCTGTTCAACATTGAAATCTACCGTGACAAGATGACCGGTTATCTGCTGAGCCGCCCGGGTGAAACTATTCTTGCAGTTGTCACGCAAAAACTGGCGGGTGGCCTCATCGGGACAACCAATCTCCAGTGAACCCCCGCTCAAGTGCAAAACTGTTAACTTTTCGAACCACTTGCGGGTATTGACCGGGTCAAGTGCTTTTGCTCGTTCAAGTATATCAGCGAAAATGTTTTCAACTTCCCGAGTTGCCAAACCTCACTCCTTTCCGAATCACTACTTTATGCAAACAGCAGCCGCCCGTCTAAAACATCCATGCCAAAAACTTCTATAAGGCCAAAACAAATCACCCTCTGTGAATAAAGCCTTACCTGGTAAAAGTGGTAATGGAAATCTAACCTCAATCCTGTGGTTTGTCAAAGAAAAATATCTAACTTGTGGCAAAAAGCAAAAAAATGCAAATTTCCATAGAATCAACAGAAAGTTTGAAAAATTAAAATGCCAGCTTACTTGAAATTTTTCCGAATATCTGCGAAACTGTACAAATGTCATCCCTGCGAAAGCAGGGATCCAGAAAAATGTCGGCAAAATAGATTCCTATCTTCGTGGGGATGAGGTGAGGAAGCAGTTATGGCAATTTTCACTAAAACCGCCGAATTCTTCAAAGACAGGTTAGGTAAAACACGCAATAAAATTAGCACTTCGCTGTCGTCGGTACTGAAATTAAGCAGAAATATCGATGAAAACCTGCTCGATGAGCTCGAAAAGACGCTTATCAGCGACGATATCGGAGTAGAAACGACCGACAAACTCATATCAGACCTGCGAGCAGCTTATGCCGGCAGGCAAATCGCGACAACCGACGATGTTATTCCTTTTCTCAAAGAATACATCAAAAGCTATTGGCCGCATCGCGACAGGCAATTACACCTCGCTCAGACCGGCCCGACTGTCATCTTGGTCGCTGGTGTCAACGGAACCGGCAAAACCACAAGCATCGCCAAACTTGCACATATTTTGAGCCAAAACAATAAAAAGGTCATTGTCGCTGCCTGCGACACGTTCCGTGCCGCCGCGACCGAGCAGTTGAGCATCTGGGCAGAGCGCATCGGCGTTCAAATCGTAAAGCACAAAAGCGGTTCCGACCCCGCAGCCGTAGCCTTCGATGCCTGCGAGGCCGCCCTCGCCAGAGAAGCCGACTTTCTAATCCTCGATACAGCCGGAAGATTGCACACACAAAAGGACCTGATGAGGCAGTTGACAAAAATTCGTGACGTTGTAAACCGCAAAATCCCCGACACCCCCAATGAGGTATTACTCGTTCTCGATGCCACAACCGGCCAAAACGCAATTGTACAGGCGAAGATGTTTACCGAGGCAATTGATGTTACAGGCATATTCTTAGCCAAACTCGACGGAACTGCTCGAGGCGGAATCGTTATCGCCATCAAGGACCAGCTCGATATACCGGTGAAATTTGTCGGCCTCGGTGAAAAACCCACCGATATC
>CAZTWR010000301.1:0-2144 GCA_964618055.1 uncultured Pirellulales bacterium
TCGGCTAACGGCAGAGTTAATATACAATCACCGATTGCGCCCGGCTGCAATATTACACCACGCAGGGCTCCCCGAGCTGCTTCGGCTCCCTTTTCTCTAAGCAGGTTCAGGATGTTATCGTTTTCCTGCACAATCAAAGTCCTTCCCCCACAGTAACGCACCAGCGGTTGTCCTCCTTGGGAGTCCTTACGGACTATGGACTCCTTATGGAGAGCTATCCGAGCCTCCACTAATGGACTTGGCCATCCCTTACGGGAGTGCAACAAAAACTTTCTCTCGCTCACTAACCATAGAAACTAGTGTTCTGTTACTTGTGGCTCGAAAGGTTGTCATTCCGCACTTGCCTGCCCCAGCAATCCGTTAGCAGGGGATGCGGAATCCATTTTCTGTGAATTTGGATTCCCGCTTCCGCGGGAATGACAAGTCATCAATTAATCTGTCACATAGTACTATCGCAACACGCAATACGATATACGCGATGCGAGATTAGTCTTGGGGATAAATAATTATATGGTCGTGGATAACCGTTACTAAATCATCTTTACCGTCGCTTGTAACATCAGCGATTTTTAGCTCTCGTGGCTCAACAGTGATTTTAGCGTGTTTGCTATCGCGATAGCTTTTCTGCTCAAATATCTTGAAACGCATCGCAGGGACCGGCTTCATATCACTGTCAAGCACAAGTATCTCAATATGATTGCGCTTGCATTCGACCATAATAATGTCAGCTCTGTCGTCAGAGTTAATATCCCCAGCAGTCAGATTACCATACACACCATCTTTTATTTTTGTCTCGTAGGTGAATTGCTGCTCTAAATGCCGCGGCGTATAACTACCACTCGGTGGCGTTATAAGTGCAAATTTATCACTATCGAATAGCAGAATGCTCTCCCGTAAGGGATGGCCAAGTCCATTAACTTCGCTGCCTGTAAGCGGTGCAAACAACATTTTTAGATGCTTCGCTGCTGCATTCCA
The DNA here is from genome assembly GCA_964618055.1 of uncultured Pirellulales bacterium. Lineage (GTDB taxonomy): Bacteria > Planctomycetota > Phycisphaerae > Sedimentisphaerales > Anaerobacaceae > CAYYFT01. Next base: position 976 of record CAZTWR010000301.1, read on the forward strand.
CTTACCGACATCTAATTCTTTTTCAAACCGGTAGGTATTATCGATGCCGGCTTTGAGTATCTGAAGTTGACCCTTCTGACTATCCAGCAGCAAGATAGCAGGGCGGCCTTCTGACCCCTCACCGTCAATATCAAAAGCGGCAACCGCTGATATTTTATTCTCTGTGCCCTTTGAATTGTATTGGTCCACTATACTCCAGTTTTTGCCCTCTGCGAAAATTAGACTTCTTGCAAAATTATTTTGTGCTACCAGCAGCTCTTCGCCCATCTTGTCGTCCACATTAGCAACAGCTACTGACCACAGAGTTGCGTCCTTAATCAAACTGGCCTGTGCACCCGGCGAATCAACTATCTCAAATTTCTTCTTTCGCATTTGGCGAACCAATATAGGAAGCTCGTATTTGACGAATATCAAAACGTCCTCTAAACCATCCTGGTCAACGTCAAGAATTTTCAAACCATCCGGATTGGAGACAAGTTCTTTAAGTTCTAAAGCAGACCCGCCATCATCGACTTCTCCAGTCATCTCAAGCTGCTCGTCTTTTGGTTGCTCACCGCTAAGGTTATAAATGACCCTTAGGTGTCTAATATCATTAACATCTTTGGATATATAAAGACAGTCAATACTACCATCGTGGTCAACATCGGCAAGTTCCATTGCCACCGGCTCACCAATGATTTCAACAGGTTGTGGAAATGATAATCTGTCATCTTCGAATTCGGCTTTGCCGATTATCTTTTCCTTAACACTCAAAACCGCCAATTCGACTTTCCCGTCGCCGTCGATATCTGCAGCAGACAGGCTCTCAATATCGGCAAGAGCGGGAAATTTCACCGGCTCAGCCAACCCAAGTTTTGCTGTTTGTTTATAGAAGATAAGTTCCGCAGCTCCGGGGTCACTTATCACGACATCAGCCAAACCGTCACCATCAAAATCGCCGACTACCAAATCCCGCTTCGTATTTCCTTCACCTGAAGCAAGAGGATAAAATAAAATTGGCCAATCAGCATCCATTTTGTTTTCAGCAGCAAATTTATAACAGGTTAACCGTTTGCTTATGGCATCGACAGTCAGTATTTCGTCGCCAGCTTCGGCATCTATGTTATGAAGCTCCAATGCCCACGGCTTTTCAATAAAAAATTGAACTTGTGGGCCTAATTGTCCCGTCT
>CAZTWR010000302.1:0-2143 GCA_964618055.1 uncultured Pirellulales bacterium
TTGCAAATTTCCCGACGATTATGCGAATATTGCAGACGCTCAATGATGTTGGCCTAGGCTATATGCAACTGGGCCAGTCATCAACTACGCTTTCCGGCGGGGAAGCACAGCGGGTAAAACTGTCGGCAGAACTGGGCAAGGCAGCAACGGGGCACACGCTGTATCTGCTCGATGAGCCGACCACAGGGCTGCACTTTGCCGATATTCATAACCTGTTAAATGTGTTGGGCCGGTTGTGCGATATGGGTAATACAGTCGTGGTAATCGAGCATAATCTTGATGTTATTAAGATGGCGGACTATATAATAGACCTCGGTCCGGAGGGCGGGGACGCCGGCGGTGAGGTAGTTGCCGCAGGTAAGCCAGAGGAAATCATTAAAAACAAAAAAAGTTATACAGCCAAGTATTTGGGGGATAAACTGAAAGCTGATAAGAAAAAAAGATAATCCGCCAGACGTCTGGCGGATTTGGTAACCGGGGATTTTTAATGATTGCTGCAGCAGTTAAATGGGTTGGTGGTGTTGACGGCTTTCTGGAGCTTATAGACCAGCGGCGATTGCCCGGTGAGTTTGTCAGGTTGCAGTGCCGGGATACTGAACAACTCTACGATGCAATTAAGACACTCACCGTTCGTGGGGCTCCGGCAATAGGGGTTGCAGGGGCTTACGGGCTGGTTCTGGCTATAAAGAGGCTCGATACTTCCGCCTTCGCTGAAGCTACGGCGGACAAGCGATGCTCAATGGCCGATGCGCTTGAATGTCTGAAAAAAGCCGCTGATTATCTTGGCTCATCGCGTCCGACGGCAGTAAATTTGTTCTGGGCGCTGGACAGGATTAAAGTTAAGGCTGAGGATTTTGTCTCCGGTCGAGCTAAGGCAAATTTACGAGAGCTGCAAGAAGCTGTTCTGAGCGAGGCAAATGCTATTTGTCAGGAAGATGCGGATATGTGCCGACGAATCGGAGAGAACGGTGAAAAGTTTATCAAGGAAGGTGCCGGTATTTTGACGCATTGCAACGCCGGTGCGCTGGCGACAGCTGGGCAGGGAACAGCGCTATCGGTGATGTTTGAGGCACATAAAAAAGGCAAAAAGTTCAAAGTTTATGTCGATGAGACAAGGCCATTATTACAAGGGGCTCGATTGACGGCCTGGGAATTGAAACAGACTGAGATTGATGTGGTGGTTATTTGTGATAATATGGCAGGGTGGCTGATGAAGCAGGGCAAAATCAGTGCGGTGATAACCGGCGCCGACCGAATTGCAGCAAATGGAGATGCGGCAAATAAAATCGGCACTTACAGCCTGAGTATTCTGGCCCGAGAACATGACATAGCTTTTTATATCGCTGCGCCGTCAAGCACATTTGATTTGAGTATAAAAAGTGGCGGCCAAATACCAATCGAACAAAGAGCGGCTGATGAAGTGAGGTTTTTGGGCGATGAAAGAATCACACCGGATGGAGTTGGTATTTACAATCCAGCTTTTGATGTTACAGAAGCGCAGGATATCACCGCTATCATTACCGAGAGGGGGGTAATAGAGAAGCCTACGCAAGAAAAAATCGCTGAGCATTTACCCCGTTAGAGATAGGAAGCGCTTCAATCTGTTTTTCAAATAGCGTTTACCCATACCGGATTTCAGATGTTTTTCTCTATTTCTGGCGTCTTGTTCGTCTAAGCATGCTTCGTAGTAAATTAATGTTAGAGGAAGCCTATTTCTTGTTGAAGGTACTTTTCCTGACCTATGATTATGGAAGCGTTTCTTCAAATCTTTTGTCGAACCGGTGTACCACTGGCTGTCCCGCTTGCTTTGGAGTATATAAACGTAATACACGTTAGTTATCTCTAACGGGGTTAATCTACAGCGATGACCTCTTTTACTTCGGGCACTTTTTCTCTGAGGATTCTTTCGATACCAGCCTTCATCGTCATTGCAGCACCGGGACAGCCCTGACAGGCCCCCTGCAGACGTAAGTTGACGTTTTTATCATCATCTGTTCCTACCAGTTCGACATCTCCACCATGGCCCTGCAAGGCAGGTCGAATAATAGAGTCAATCACGTCTTTGACCTTCTGCTCGAAGGACTGCTGCGTGTTTATTTCGCCACAACCACATTGTTCACACATAAGAAATCTCCTATTTTTG
>CAZTWR010000303.1:0-2138 GCA_964618055.1 uncultured Pirellulales bacterium
CCGTTTTTGATTATTGCCGAAGACATCGAGGGTGAGGCATTGGCTACTCTGGTTGTTAATAAACTTCGTGGTGTGCTGCAGGTAGCTGCTGTGAAGGCCCCCGGCTTTGGCGACAGGCGAAAAGCGATGCTCAGTGACATCGCTATCCTGACGGGTGGACAGGCTATTTTTGAGGACCTGGGGCTGCAGTTAGAGAATATCGAACTGGCGCAACTTGGCAGAGCGAAGCGAGTTACTATCGACAAGGACACCACGACTATTATCGAAGGGGCCGGTAGCTCTGAGGAAATCAAGGGTAGAATCGAGCAGCTTAAAACCGAGATTGACAAGTCTACCAGTGATTACGATATCGAAAAACTACAGGAGAGACTGGCGAAACTGGCAGGCGGTGTGGCACAAATCAATGTTGGGGCAGCAACTGAGGCAGAAATGAAGGAGAAAAAGGCTCGTGTAGAAGACGCATTGCATGCCTGTCGTGCGGCGGTGGAAGAAGGTATCCTGCCTGGAGGTGGGGTGCCGATGCTGCGAACTCTATCGGCACTGGATAAAATTAAGACCACCGGCGATGAGAAAATCGGTGTTGATATCGTTCGCAGAGCGGTGGTAGCACCGATTAAGCAAATTGCTGAGAACGCAGGATTGGACGGTTCAATTGTTGCGCAGAAGGTTATGGAAAATAAGGAAAGAAACTTCGGCTACGACGCATTGCGTAAGGAATACGGTGATATGATTGAGTTCGGCGTAATTGTACCCACGAAGGTCGAGAGAGCCGCGCTGCAGAACGGCGCGTCAATTGCTTCGCTGCTATTGACGACTGATGCGATAGTGAGCGAAATTCCTGAGAAGAAAGAGACACCGCCTATGCCACCAGGAGGTGGAATGTATTAATACGTCGCTCGTGCCCCGTGGCTCGTCGCTCGTTCGGCGTGCGGGGCACGGGAGATGAGGTACGAATATGAGCTTTCGCTTTTACACAAATGCAATTTCTCAAGCATCTAGGAGTATTGCAACGGGTATTTCTATCGTTGGGCTGTTGTTAATCGGATTTGGGATTTTAATTCTGGCGCTGCCGGAACTTTTTGCGATGCTTGCTGCAGTAATATTTTTTATTGCAGGTGTCGGCTGTGGGATTACCGCTATCAAAATCTTTTTAGCGCAGAGACAGCTGAACCGAATCAATTCCCCTGATGATTCACAGGGCTACAGAGAAAACGTCCAAATCCACATCGAAGAACATTACGATGTATAAGAACTAAAATTTTATTTTTTGGTTCTGTGTTTTTCTGGTGTCATCGGATTTTTAGTGTGGCGAGGGCGATGGCGGCGAAGGCAGCAGCCAAGAGCCAAAAGCGTACTACTACCTGCGGCTCAGACCAACCCATCAGATGAAAATGATGATGGATGGGGGCACATCTGAAGAGTCGTTTTCCGCCGGTGTATTTGAAATAACCGACCTGAAGAATCACGCTAACAAGCTCGAGTATAAATACGCCACCAATAATTAAAAGCAGGATTTCATTTCTCGTCACGAGTGCACCGTAGCCCATTGCTGCCCCCAACGGCAGCGAGCCAACATCGCCCATAAAGGTCTGAGCGGGATGACAGTTGTACCACAAGAAGCCGAGCACGGCACCTAAAATTGCTGAATAAAAGATGCTCAGCTCACCAGCCTGGGGGATAGCAGGCAGCAGAAGATAACTGGACCAGGTGATGGGGCTGGTTCGTGTCATCGTTTCGGAAGCGACGTAACAGAGCACCGCCAGTACGAGACTGACCATTCCCACACAGCCAGCTGCCAGCCCATCCATGCCATCGGTCAGATTGACGGCGTTACTGGTGGCTGATATATAAAAAATCGCTATCAATACAAACATCCAGTTGGCCAACGGCAGGCCATGCTTATAGAACGGTACCCAGAATAATTTACCGTCGGTTATATTGGCAAAATCGGCATATAAAAACGATGCTATTAAAATGGCTCCGCCGACTTGAAAGACGAGCTTTTCCCAGGGTTTTAGCCCGTCTCTGCTTCGGTGTCTGATATCGGCGGTAAGCTTGAGCCAGTCGTCGATGCCGCCGAGGACGCCAAACCATATCACTAAAATAATTGCCTTTTGAACAAAGGGGTTGTTCAGCTT
>CAZTWR010000304.1:0-2123 GCA_964618055.1 uncultured Pirellulales bacterium
AGAAAGATAACTAACTGAATTGGTAAAATCACCCGTTAATTCACCGGAAGTTGTATATTTTATCAGCTCAGCCTTAACGTCTTTATTCAGCATTGAAAGCAATATCGCAATCGGAACGTAGCCACATATTGTTGCACCGGTTCTGCGCTTATAATCCAGAAAACCTCTGCTGTCCAGATCAGCAATATACTCATAAGCCCCCATATCAAGCTTTCTTATTTGCTCAGGTATGTTCTCCATAAAGGGCACGTAGCCATAGTTGCGGCCGTAGTGCACAAAATCTGAACTTGCGACCACAAGTGTTTCCTCATCAACCAAACTCTTGAGGACGTCAGCGGCTTTTTTGATTGTCTCCAACGAGCAGCTACCGGCCACAATCGGTACAAGCTTGAAATCTTTCTGGCGATACTGCAGCAACGGCACTTCAATCTGAACACTGTGTTCATACTCGTGCACTTGCGGTACGTTCTGAAACATCGAATATTTCAGAAGTGTGTCTATAAACTCCACATCCAGCGGTGTCTGTCCCAGCGGTGTCTCATAATGCGTTACCCTCGGCACACTTAGAACCTGCTCCATAGGAACACGATGACTTGGCCCAATAATAACGACCCGTTTATATCTTTTGTCGGTGGTCTTCAGCGCAAAAGCTGCCGTTTGGCCGGAGAACTGGTAGCCTGCGTGCGGAAGAATAAAGGCAATAACGTTATTTATTGGTTCAACCTCGGCCTTTTCGAAAAACCCCTTGATTTGTTCGTTTAGTGTTTTGGCGTCGGCTGGATACCATCTGCCGGCAAGTGCCGAACGAAGAACAGACCTGGCCAACTTTGCAGGCTCCTCTTTTTTAGGTCTCGCTGCCTCTTCAACTGGAGCGATAGCTTCCGGAGTGTGCGTTTTCCAGAAAAGTATGCCGAGAATACATAGCAATACAATCCCAAAACCCAGCATGAATTTTTGGGTGACTATTTTTTTGGGTTGGCTATCCATATCAACCACTCCATTTACTTTGTTTATAAACGTTTCGCAAAGGCTTTAAGAAACCGGGATACCCTTTAAGTCTGACAGCCCGAACGAACTTACGTGGTGCAGCTTTTTTCGCCAGCCAACAAACGCCGACAATAATCGCAGAACTGCCCTTTATTAGTTTTTGAATGAATCTTCTGCGCGTCATCTCCAAACCCCGTAAATTTGTCTGCCACAATCCGGACAACAACCCTCTTTTAACCGGTTCTGCATAATAGTATAGCCGACACGTTCAATAAGTAACTTTTTACAGCCCGGACAATATGTGTTCTGACCACGTTTACTTTGAATATTCCCTATATAAACATAGTCAAGCCCCTCTTCCGTTGCGATGTCACGAGCCATATCCAAGGTTCTTAGCGAAGTAGGCGGCAGATGCCGCATCTTATACCTGGGAAAGAATCGAGAAAAATGCAATGGTGTTTCGCTGCCGAGGTTCGCTTTGACCCAGCGAACCAGCTGGCGTATTTCTTCCGGCTTATCATTCAATGTCGGAATAATCAGGTTAGTAACTTCAACCAGTATGCCGCTGGCCTTGGCCAGAACCAGAGCTTCCTGCACCGGCTTTAATGTCCCCAGGCACACTCGCTGGTAAAACTCTTCCGTTATCCCCTTCAAATCTATGTTAGCGGCGTCGACAACTTCCAGCAGTTTTTTCCACGGCTCTTCATTTACATACCCAGCGGTTACAAGAACGTTTCGTATATTCGCTGCCCTGGCCAGTTTTGATGTATCGTAGGTATATTCGTAATAAATAATCGGCTCGGTATAAGTATAGGCAATTGAGGTTAAGTTTTGCTTTTTCGCCATTTCAACCAGTTTCTCAGGCGGGCAAATATATGCAGGCGTATCTTCAGGATTAGCCTGCGATATCTCCCAGTTCTGGCAGTTCCTGCAGTGAAGATTACAGCCCGCAGTTGCAATAGAAAGGATACGACTTGCAGGCAGGAAGTGAAAAAGCGGCTTTTTCTCAATGGGGTCAACGTGAATTGAGCACGGGTATCCATATACTACAGTTCGCAATACACCATCGATATTGATTCTAACGCGGCACTCACCGCTTTGGCCGGGTTCAATCAGGCATCTTTTCGTACACAGCT
>CAZTWR010000305.1:0-2099 GCA_964618055.1 uncultured Pirellulales bacterium
GTTTGTAAGGCATTCGGAAACCCCATCGAAGATTCTCTATCAACTACGAACTATGAACAATGAACAAACTAAATTATGCAAAACGAACCCAATTTCAGATATACAAAAATAAACTTAACCAACTATGCAGAAAAGACTTATGGAGATACAATGCGATGTCAAAACGAACCCAAAACAAACCCAATCAAACCCAACCTGTAGTGAGCTTGCCCGCCCTGAGCTTGCCTGTCCCGAGCGCAGTCGAGGGAGTCGAAGGGTCGAACCTATTTCCGAAAAGCCTCCGGCTGAAAATTAGTTGGCGGGCAGGTCAAAGGTCTTCTATACTCTATTCTGGTCAGGGTCTTTATGGCCCCCTGACAAACAAAGGGCTTTTTAAGGAAGATGCAAAATGAAAAGATTGATTAGCTGGTTAATTGTAGTTGCAATCGGTTTTATACTGATGGCTTTTTCATATTTCAACTATCAGTATCAAGCTGGACCAAATCCGTGGAAGGATGCTTTTATGTACATAGGCAAAGCCGACCCGAATTCGGAAGCCGAAGGTCTGGAATATATCAAAAGGCCAATCCGCCTTTTGCCTATATCCCCACGAGCACAAAGATTTACCAAGTTAGCCCACGATTTCGGCTCGTATGTTGAGAAATACTACCGGGTTGCTTTTCAGGGGAAACTCTTCCTTCATCCGGATATTACCGCTGATTTCACAGAGCAGATGCTTCAGCGGGGCCGATTACCAAATCCAGATGCCAATGAGGTGGTAGCTGGTTTTTATGCAAGTAACAAGGACAAGATTGTCGTTGATGGTCAGGTTTTTAAGGTGGTGGGACAATTTAAGAAGGAGGTTCGGCTTTTTGTAGACAGTTATCTTTTTGGCGATAGTACTATGGCGAGTGAATTATTCAACCCTGCTCATGAGGCTGTCCAGAATGCCTATATTTTTCAATTGCCCAGGGAGCAGCTGGTTGATTCGCAAGTTCGCGAGCAGCTTAAAAAAGCTTTTCCGAAGTCGCAATTCGCCGCATATGCTCCACTGATTCGGACAGAGCAGGTCCCATTTTATCTCTATATCCTGGGTATGGCACTTCTTTTTTTAGGTGGTTCTGTTGTGCTGTTCAGGCTCTATTGTATTCTTGCTGACCGAATCGACAATAGGTGGCTGCGTCTGCCTTTGGTTGAGATTCGCAAGTTCAGGCGTTTATTTTTAAGCTTACATTTTATTTACTTTGGAGTGGCGGTTCTGTTTATGATTGTGGCTTATCTATTACCTGAGCTCCAGGTTTGCTTGTTGGCAGAGATAAAAGCACAGGTAGAAGGTGGTGCAGGGCCTCTGGGCGTCGCAGGCAAGGCCTATATGAGTAAAAGTATCCCGCTGGCGGCTGTAGCTACATTTGCGATTAATTTTTTCCTTGGGTCTTTAGCTTACATAACTATTCCATCTATAATCATTCCAGGTGTCGGGATATTAGCTGCTATTTTTAGGGCCTTGATGTGGGGGTTGCTGCTGGCTCCAAATTTTGATGTCCTTGCCGGGGCAATGCTTCCACACAGTCTTACCCTATTGCTTGAAGGCGAGGCCTATATTATAGCGACATTCTTTGCCCTCCTGATTGTGGTTTATCTTTTCCGAAAGGCCGAAGGCCCAAGTCTATTACGTAGATATGGCAACGCACTACTGATGAATGTCAGAGGTAATTTGTTAGTGGCGGCAGTCTTAGTGGTAGCTGCGATTTACGAGGCAATTGAGGTGATTTTGGCTATGTTGTAAGTCGGGATTATTAAAATTAGCCGGTCAGTAATTCAAATTCTTCGATGCTCAGTGAGTGCCTCAACTTTTGCAAAGCAATCAATTCGAGCTGCCGGACCCTTTCCTTAGTCAAGCCGAGGTCTTCGCCGATTTGCTGTAGAGTCTTTTTCTTTTTTCTTATCAATGAGCCGACCAGGCCAAAATGATTTAAGATTATATACTGCTCACGCTGGTCAAGTTCATCCTTGATAACCTGGACCAGACTATGGCGTGCTCGTTCGATAGCTGCAAAATCCGCTTCTGCTGTTTTCAAAAACGGCAGGATATTTGCCAATGAACCTGCTTTTTCCCTGGT
>CAZTWR010000306.1:0-2092 GCA_964618055.1 uncultured Pirellulales bacterium
GCTACGGGCCAAACCCCAGGGAATGTCTGGACCTGATTATTGAGAAGACCAAATGTTGCGTTCTCGGCAACCACGATTACGCGGTCTTTTACGAGCCGACAAACTTTAATTATGGTGCGGAGCAGGCGAGCTTCTGGACACGCTTTAGCCTGGAAGCTGAGCAGCAGGCGATGAGTCGTAACAGGCGATGGAGCTTTTTGGGCCACTTGCCGATGCGGCGGACACTCAAGACAAAACTGGGAACAAACTCGGCGGTAATAGATTTCATTCACGCAAGCCCAAGAAAACCAATTAATGAATACATCTTTCCAGACGATGTTTATACTAATCCAGTAAAGGTTCGGGTTCTTTTCGAGCGTGTCAAGCATATCTGCTTTGTGGGGCATACACATCTGCCGGGCGTGTTTCTCGATGAGCCGGATTTCTATCTGCCTGACGAACTGGGTGATGTCTATCCGATTATCGATAAGGAAAAAGCAATTATCAATATCGGCTCAGTCGGCCAGCCGAGAGATGGGGACAATCGTGCCAGTTACGTATATGTTGAGGATAATGAGGTAAACTTTGTCCGCCTGGAATACGATTTCGAAACCACTGCGGAAAAGATAAAGGCAATCGAGAGATTAGACAACTTTCATGCCGAACGGCTGCGGGATGGAAGATAAATCATACAAAATAGAAGATACGATATTATATGAAAAATATTTTTGCCTTGATTCTAATCGGGTTTGTTTGTCTTTGCGGTGTACTCATTGTTGAGTCCGGGTTGTTTGACGACAGCCATACCATCGAGAAATCCTGTGCTACTCCGCGAAGTGCCTACTCCGCCGAAGCGGCTGCGAAGGCCGGAACGCTACGTAGCACGAGTATTCTGCTGGCCCAGACAACAGTTAACCAAGGGCAAGAGCCTGCGAAGGGAAACGAGCACCTCCAGGCGGCTGATTTTACCACTTTTGGCGCTGATAACACCCCCGCCAGGAGCGTTACACTCGGTTCGATAGACCCCAAGAGCGGCTTTAAGTTCGAGCTGGAATTGACCTCGAAGGGTGCCGCCATCAACAAGGCCGCCTTTAGCGAATTCGACGACCGTGATTATAAAAACCCTCAGCCATTAGTGATTCTCTCACCTGTGCGTCAAGCCAACGGAAGGGAAATCTTGTCAATGGCGAACGCCGATTTCATATTTGTCCAGCAGAAACTGAAGTTGGCTTTGGATAAATTGCACTGGAAGAGCTACGGTGTAGAGAAAGACTATGATGGCTCTGAAACGGCCCGGTTCGAAGCAGTTATCAAAGATGCAGCCGGTAAGCCGGTTGTAATATTGACTAAAATCTACAAGGTTGTTGTCGGCAGCTATCTGCTGGATTGCGAGATAACAGTTGAAAATCTTGCCGATACCGAACAAAAGGTGCAATTCGATTTAGCTGGGCCGAGTGGGCTGGGCAGGGAAAGCTTCAGAACTGATATGAGAAAGGTTGTGGCCGGCTTTAGAGATTCGCAAGGCCGGGTAACAAGTGTAAGACTTGATGCCAAAAAGCTCAGCAAGGCAAAAAACCTCGACGACAGACGGCTGACGAAAGCCGGTGCCGATTTCCTCTGGGCCGCTGCGGTCAATAAATACTTTGCCGCCATATTAGTGCCTGTTCCGGATAAAGGCAATGACCTCTGTAACTGGGTGACAGACAAAACAGGGCGGTTCTACAATCCAGATAGCTATCCCAATACCGGCGATGAGACCGTGGGAGTCGATTTGAAAACTGCACCAAGCGAATTGGCAGCAACTGGTCAGACCAACAGTACAAAAACGTATAATTTCCAGCTTTATCTGGGGCCGAAGGACAAAAGCCTGTTCGATAAAAATGAGCTGTATCGCAAGCTGGGTTTTGTCCAAACGATAGATTTTATGGCCTGTTGTTGCCCGGCGAGCATTATAAGCCCTCTGGCCTTTGGGATATTAGCGTTGATGAAATGGATGTACGGCTTTATCGCTAATTACGGTGTGGTCATTATCATACTAGTATTCCTGATGCGTCTTGCTATGCATCCGATTACCAAAAAAAGCCAGGTCTCGATGAGCAAGATGAGCACACTC
>CAZTWR010000307.1:0-2068 GCA_964618055.1 uncultured Pirellulales bacterium
CCTTGACGGAATCAAAAAACGCATAGAAGAGCTTGAGAGCCAGAAAAGCAGCAAAAAGTAGGAAACAGTCAGGCGGACATTGGTATTCTTACAGCTTTTGAGCTTACAAAGGGATAATGTCTGCCTGTAAAGCTATAAGTCTATACTGTAAAGGAGGTATAGTAATGCCAATATTTGAGTACAAATGTAATAAGTGTGGACACAAGACCGAATTCCTGGAAAAAAGCAGCGGCGAAAACAAGCACGTTTGCGAAAAATGTGGAAGTTCAGATATGCGGAAACTGTTTTCAGGATTCTCCGTTGGACAAAGCAGTCAGGCAAGCAGTTCCTGCCCAACCGGTACATGTCCTCTATCTTAGAAAGGATACTTTATGAAAATCGCAGTAACATCAACGGGGCCTACTCTCGACGACAATGTGGAGGCTCGGTTTGGTCGATGTCCCTATTTTCTGATTATTGACACTGACACGATGCAATTAGAGGCGATCGAAAATCCTAATATTGCTCTCGGCGGTGGTGCGGGGATTCAGTCTGCTCAGCTGATGTCGGAAAAAGGCGTAACAATTGTATTGACCGGCAACTGTGGCCCTAACGCATTTAACGTCTTCAGTCAGGCAGGAATACAGGTTATCGTTGGTGTCAGCGGACCTGTCCGCAATGCTGTTGAACAATTCAAAACAGGAGTTTTCTCTTCTGCTTCGGGGCCAAATGTAGCCGGTCATTTTGGTACGAATGCAGCACCGGCAGGCCCAACAGCAACCGGCCAACCAATGGGTCAAGCTCCGGGTACAGGAATGGGCTTTGGTATAGGTGGCGGACGCGGCATGGGCCGAGGTATGGGTCGCGGCGGTGGAATGGGACGCGGTATGGGCAGAGGCATGGGTCGAGGCGGTGGAGTGGGTCGTGGTATGGGTATGGCAGCCCCGATGGGTATGCCTTCGACTGGTCCGGCAGCAGGTTTTCCGGAAGATACCGAACTGCAAAACACTGAGCAGGAATTGGCTGCTCTAAAGCAGCAGGCAGAGCTGCTTGAACAGCAAAAGCGCCAGCTAAACAACAGAATAGCTCAGCTTGAAAGTGGCCGTAAGGCCGTCGCAACCATTGCGGTCGTTGATCCTGAAAAATGTACAGGCTGTGGCGTATGCGAAGATGTGTGTCCCGTAGGGGCTATTAAGGTCGAAGGACACGCCATAGTGAACCTTGATATGTGTACAGGCTGCGCGGTCTGCGTCGCTCAGTGCCCTCAGAATGCCATTGTACTTACACAACAAAAAGCTGGTAAATAAATTCTATAGGCCGCTTTGTTTTTTATCCAGCAAGTTTTCAGGTGAAAAGATTTGGCCTTTATGGCTTCGATATGTAATCGGCGAGATTTAAATCGCAAGGTCTTATTCACATAGATTACTGCGCTTAAAAAGAGAGCGAGTTGATAAGGAAGTTGAACAGATGGAACGATTTGTGCTGAAATCAAAGATCCATAGGGCAACGTTGACCGGAACAGACCTGGGCTATGAAGGGAGTATCACCATCGATGAGGGCCTTCTTGAGAAAACTGACATATTGCCGGGTGAGCAGGTTCACGTACTAAATATCAATAATGGCCAGCGTTTTATAACTTATGCCATCGCAGCTCCGCGAGGTTCCGGCACCGTGTTATTAAATGGACCGGCAGCAAGATTAGGAACGGCCGGCGATAAAGTCATAATTATATCTTATTGCCAGGTACCTAATGAGAAAGCCAAAGGTTTGAAGGCAAAAGTAGTATTTGTTGATGATGAAAATGAACCAAAGGAGTAAATAAGTGGAAAAAAGTATATCTCCGCAATGTGCGCAATGTGAGAGTAAAGAATGCCGTGATGGCAAAGATTGTTTTTCACAGGATGGTAATCATAGACAATTATACCAGGACAGCCATATAGCAGAATTGCATAGGGCTGCTTCAACAATTGAGGCGAGGTATTATGGCAAGGAAACGCGATTGGGCGAAGTAATTCTGTTGGCTAAGCAGTTGCAATATCAAAAAATTGGTTTGGCATTTTGTATCGGTTTGAGCGAAGAAGCAAAGATT
>CAZTWR010000308.1:0-2064 GCA_964618055.1 uncultured Pirellulales bacterium
CGCAGGTGAAATTATTTTCCAGTAAATGGTCAAGATTAATGAGCGACGATGCAAACTTAAGCCTGTCACAATAAAGCAAGGACACTTTATAGTGCAGTTCAAGCGTATCCTTATCAAGGCAGTCAGGGCCAATTAGCTGCTCCAGCGCAGCCTGCTTCTGGCCGGTTTCAAACAAACACACCGCCAGTTTGCTCCTGGCCCTGGCGTAAGTTGGGTTTATCTCCAAAGCGGTTAGAAATAACTTAACGGCCTCACTTATCCTTCCGATGCTCATCATCAAAACGCCAAGCCTATAATGCAAATCCGGGTTTTGCGGCCGGTGAGCAATCTGCCGCTGATGGGCACCAATCACATCCTCAATTAGGCCGATTGAGTCATTCCTGATTAGGTTGGTTGAGTCATCCTCACTATGAGATGTTAGCTTTCCACCAAAGTCTGTTTTGAATTGCAAGGTGGCTGTTTCAGCGAGCAGCAAAGAGCTATTGGCGTCAATTGCCGCCGCCAGCGATAATGTTACTAAGGCACCTGAGATGTTGCCAGCTAATTCTTGGGCAATTGCAAGTCCGATATACGCATCAACTATCTGGTCATTTATATCGACTGCTCTATTAAATTGTTGGGCGGCGAGGTGCTCGGCGCGCATCTGCAAATACTGTGTCCCAAGCTTTATAGTCGCCTCCAGAAAACCCGGACAAATACGAATCGCATCTTCATACCATGAAACCGCCTCTGTTGTAGCGCCCAGCATACTAAGTACATCGGCGTACTTAACAGCCAAATCCACCCTATCAGGCTGCGTCTGCAACGAATCTTCAAGTTGCTCAGCTGCCTCGTGGAGCTGGCCATCAGTAATGAGCTGGTCTAAAAAATCATCTTCAGCGTTAAAATTGTCCGGATGTATTAAAATTGCGGTGTTAAATGTTTCAATAGCCCTTACATATTTTGCGCTGGCAATATACAAATGGCCAAGCGTTAACAACGTTGATAGGTCATCGGGATATTCGCTTCTTAATAGTTCATATTCGGCTATGGTCTTTTCCAGTTGGCCATTTTTGAAATAAATGGCAGCCAGTCGCTGCCTGGGAAGCTGCAAATAGTTTTTAAATTTCAGACAATCCTGATAAAATTCCACGGCTTCAGACTCTTTGCCGAGGCGTTCATAACAGTGCCCCAAGGCATAAAGAGCCATCGTATTATTCGGCTGACGCAGATAGACCGAGTTTAACTCTTCGATGGCACTGTCCAGCCGGTTTTCATGCAGACACATTGCTGCTGATGCTAATCGTCCGCGTGTGCAGGAAGGATTTTCAAAGAGATACAGCCTTAGCTGCTCCTTGGCTGTCTCTACCTTTCTATTGCCCATCAGTTCAATGACTTTATCTAACTGCTGTAGCTGTGCAGAATCGGCATCGTCTTTTAGAAGTTTGACTACATTCAGCCAATGCCATATCAAATCGGCTGTATCGACTGTCATCCCCCTGCCGAGAATTTCCAGCAATCTACTCATACACCCTCTCGTCAAACAACCCAGAGAATCTATGCCTTATGTCCTTGTGCTTTTCTAAACGGATATCGACTATTGCGCCGCCTCTGTTAATCGGTGATTGCCTGATTCGTTATCTGAATATCCATTTTTCACGGGATATGTGGCGATTGTGTGTGATGTAGGGGTTGTTGCGGTTCTAATATCGTATTGCGTATATCGTATTGCGTATTGCGTTTAGCATATAGTTTGCTTTTTCTATCCGCTATCAGGTTATCGGGTTTTGCACCCCCCTGCCGCCTAAAAAACAGCCCACAAAACCTCTAAAGCTCGCAGATTCAAACTGTTCTAATATCAATTGCAGCTTGGTATGCCAGGGTCTATTTACCTACTTTATGTTATTGTCAATCCGCCTTTGGTATTCGTGCCTGCTTTTCTATCTCGCTTAGATATGCTAATGTGCGTTCAAGCTTGTCACTTAAATGTTTTAGCTTCAGCATAGTTTTAACCCGTGTTACAAGCTCCAGTTTATTCACAGGTTTGCTTAGAAAATCGTCCGTGCCCGAATCAATGCCGCGTTC
>CAZTWR010000309.1:0-2060 GCA_964618055.1 uncultured Pirellulales bacterium
CCGAAACTCATTGCAGCGGCTTCGAGATGTAGTTGGCCGGTTTGTGTCAGGTGTATTGGTGTTCCGAAATAATCTGCCTCGAAAAGTGTCTGCTCGCCCTCGGCAGCGAAGCCCGTGAAAATGGGGGTGTCTATCAGCGTAAAGCCATTGTCATTAAAGAATCTGCGGATGGCATCGATGACGGTATGGCGGATTTTGCCGATGCACCATTGCCGCTGCGAGCGAAGGTGCAGATGGCGGTTCTTGAGGAGAAAATCGGTGCCGTGCGATTTCGGCGTAACTGGATAATCGCTGCTTTCCGAGATTATTTGTGCGTCGATTATGGCCAATTCGAATCCGCCGACACTTCTTTCATCGGCCCGGACGACGCCTGTTACCGTCAGAGACGATTCCTGGCCAAGATGTTTTAGCTCATCAAAAAGCTGCTCTGAAACCTTGCCATATTCGGCGATGCACTGGCAAAGGCCGGTGCCGTCGCGGATAATTAAAAACTGAATCTTACCGCTCGCCCGGCTGTTATACAGCCAGCCACAGAGTGCAACCTGCTTGCCCACATAATCTTTTAATTCGGAGATATAAGTCTTATTGCTGTTCGGCATCTGCTTTTTCTCGTCGGTCCCGCTACATAAACGATAATTTATCAGGTCTCTAATTGACCCCGCAAGTGATTAAGTAATTGGTCGGTTGAAACCCTTATTTGGTCCATTGAGTCGCGGTCGCGGACGGTAACAGTGTTATCTTCTGTTGTTTGGCCGTCAACAGTAATGCAAAATGGTGTACCGGCCTCATCCTGTCTGCGGTAGCGTCTGCCAATTGCTCCCTTCTCATCGTAAAAGCAATTAAAATATTTTTTCAGCTCATTGTAGATATTGAGCGCTATCTCCGGCATACCATCTCTTTTGACCAGCGGGAAAACAGCTATCTTTACCGGCGCAAGGGCCGGGTGGAATCTTAAAAGATTTCTTTTTTCACCACGAACCTCTTCTTCGTCATAGGCATCGACTAAAAAGGCGAGGGCGCTTCTGTCTATGCCGGCGCTTGGCTCAATCACATAGGGAATGTAGCGTTTTTTCTGCTCATCATCGAAGTAAGACAAAGGCCCTTTCTCATAATCTTTTGCTTCTTCTGACAGCTCAATCTTGGTAACATCCCGTCCCTCTTCAAACCATTTGTTAAGTGTCCTCATCCCTCGTTGATGCTGACGAAGGTCATAGTCTGTGCGGTTCGCAACGCCTTCGAGCTCCTGCCAGTCACCACTGCCGAACGGAAATTTATATTCAATATCAACGCAGGCCTTTGCATAATGCGCAAGTTCACCTATCTCGTGCTCGCGAAATCGCAGGTTCTCTTTCTTTAGGCCTAAATTTATGTACCAGTTAAAACGAGCCTCCTTCCAGTGTTCGAACCAGTCTTCATCGGTACCAGGCTCGCAGAAAAACTCAAGTTCAGCCTGCTCAAATTCGCGTGTACGAAAGATAAAAGCCTTGGTGGTTACCTCGTTGCGGAAGCTTTTGCCGATTTGGGCGATGCCGAAAGGGATTTTTACACGGGTGGTATCGAGGACGTTTCTAAAATTGGCAAAGATTCCCTGAGCGGTTTCGGGGCGAAGATGCATCGTCATTGAGTCGTCGACGTTAGCTCCCATTTGTGTCTCGAACATTAGCTTAAACGGCATCGGCTCAGTGAATTGCCCGACCGTACCGCAGTTGGGGCATACCTTGTTGCTTAAATCGCCGGCTTTGGCCGAAGCTGCATCGATTGAGATATGTTCGGTGTGCTCTTCGGCCTGCTCTGCAACTTTTTCTTGAAGGTGGTCGACGCGAGTTCTAACATTGCACTTTTTACACTCCGCTATCAGGTCGGCGAATTTGTCGGCATGGCCAGATGCTTTCCAGACCAAAGGGTGCATCAGGATGCTGCAGTCCAGCCCTACGACGTCGTCACGCATCTGCACAGCCGACTTCCACCAGGCCTTTTTGACATTATTTTTTAGCTCAACACCTAATGGGCCGTAGTCGTAGCAGCTTGCCAGGCCGCCGTAGATTTCGCTGGACTGAAAT
>CAZTWR010000310.1:0-2057 GCA_964618055.1 uncultured Pirellulales bacterium
ACAAGGTAGCCGTAGGGGAACCTGCGGCTGGATCACCTCCTTTCTAAAGGATATAACTTTTGTCAGGCATTTTTGCTGCTAACGCTTAACTGTTCTTGTAAATAAAACGCCCTGTGACATTCGCAGGGCGTTTTTGATTTTACCACACCAACAAAAAAATCGTGCAATTTGTCCAATCCGCCGTTAATCTACCTAACAGCTTTATGGACGAGACAACAATACAAAAACCACCAACAGGCCTTACTGTCCTTGCTTTTGTAGGCCCATCTTTTATCTGGTGCGCCGAGTACATTGGTTCAGGCGAAGTGATTTTAGCTACCCGCACCGGTGCCATACTTGGTTCCGGAATACTCTGGGCGGTCGTCGTCGGCATATTTTTAAAGTACTGGATAGGCCTAAGCGGCGCCCGCTATACCGTTTGCACCGGCGAAGCTATGGTCGATATGTTCGACCGCATTCCCGGCCCCCGTCACTGGGTCGTCTGGCTGGTACTCGTAGCCCAATTCGCAGCCGCCGTCATCGCCATAGCTGCCCTCGCCAACGCTGCTGGTATTTTCTTTGCCGGTTCTTTAGGCGCTCAAACCCGAATCGTTCAAATCATCTGCGGCTGGGCAGTCTCTATCTTTGCAGCAATCGCTGTCTTCTCAGGTGCCTTTAAAACTCTCAAAATCATAATGAGCTTCTTCGTCCTCATCATCATCCTTGGCACCCTCTACGTCGCCGTCCGTGTTTTCCCGCCTTTTTCCGATTTTCTCCGGGCCCTTATCCCCAACATCCCCGATGTCCCCCAATGGGCTCTACAAGAGGGCCTCTCTGATAATGCCTGGAAAGAAATTTTGCCTCTTATCGGCTGGGGTGCAGGCGGATTTGCAAGCCAGGTCTGGTACACATACTGGGTACTCGGCGCCGGATACGGCGCAGCCGCAGGTCGAGGCTATGACAAACCAGCCGATGTCGATATGCTCAAAAATATGACTCGTTCCGCTGCTGAAAAAACAAAGCTCTGGTGTCACGTCCTCTATACCGACGCCACTTTAGCTATGGTAATTGGCGTCGTCGTAACGGGTGCTTTTCTTATAGCAGGTGCCGGCATACTCGCCCCGCGCCAACTTGCACCGGAAGGGGCCGATGTTGCTGTCACGCTTTCCGAGATTTTTGCTGCCAACTGGGGCAGGACCGGCTCTGTATTATTTATGCTCGCCGGCGCCGCCGCACTTATCGCCACACAGATAGGCCAGTTAGCCGGCTGGCCAAGATTACTTGCAGACTCGACCAGAATCTGCTTCCCTTCAGTTGCAAATAAGTTCTCCTGGAAAATCCGCTACAGGTTCTTTCTCGTCGTCTTTTTCTTCACGAGTATGGTCATCATTTATACTCTCGGCTTGCGACCCGTCTACCTTGTAAAGGTCGGTGCCATCTTCGACGGCCTGCTTTTGACACCGTTACAGGCGCTTTGCGTGCTGTTAGGCCTGTTTTTCGTAATGCCAAAAATCCTCTCAAAAGAAGCGGCCAAAGTCCTCAAGCCAAGTCCCGTCTTCGCTCTCGGCCTTGTTGTTGCATTTATCGTCTTCGCCTATTTCTGCCTCGCGATTCTTTTCAAATAGCTTCTCACCCACGTTTTTTTTGAAAAAATAATTTTTCGATAGTTGCATTTATCAGATGGATTTGGTATTAAGGGAATCAGGCTCAACCGAGTAGTTGAGCGTTTTTAACTGGAAAGTATCAGAACAGACCACGAGATAGGTGCGACAACACCGTTATCCGAGGGCAGTCAGCAGTTCCGATACAGATTTGAAAAAACGAAAAGGAGCAGACAGTATGAATATCTATGTAGGTAATTTGTCGCATCAGGCAACTGAAGATGATTTACGCAAGGCTTTTGAAGTCTTTGGCCAGGTGGAATCCGCCAATATCATAAAGGACAAATTCAGCGGCGAATCGAGGGGATTTGGCTTTGTGCAAATGCCATCCAGGCAGGAAGCACAAAAGGCTATCGAGCAGATGAACGGTACCGATTTGATGGGACGAGCTATTAACGTCAATGAGGCTCGCCCAAG
>CAZTWR010000311.1:0-2056 GCA_964618055.1 uncultured Pirellulales bacterium
TTTACCTTTCTATTTTGTCTTTTTCTAAGGAGAAATCGTCCCAAAGCCTGCCTTATCATTAGTAAAATAAAGCAGCCGGCACAACAAAAATCCAGCCATTGCCCGTTTCTGCTGAAAAAGGTGGTTCTTTTATCTATCGGCACTCTATCGACAAACCACCCGGCTACCGCCGTCCGCGCCATCGCCCGATGTGGCAAAGCCCCGGCGAGATACCCGTCTCGTATCTGCCCGAGCGTATTGATTAAGCAGCTTATACCCGTATTAACGCTCCGCACCACCGCGAGCCTGTTCTCTACCGCCCTGAAGACACAGATAGCCGTATGCTGGCCCAGTTCTGTGCTTGGAAAAATTTTGCCGTTCGTAAATCGCACGAACCAGCCATCGTTGCTTATATTAACAAGCCAGTCGAGTTCCTTTGTCCCTGATTTACCTGTTGCAAATCTCCTCGCAATTGCAGGCACCGCATCCTCATAACAAATCATTACGCTGAATTTGTAAACCTGCCCTTTATCGCCAGTCATCTCAAAAACAGTGTATTCGCTGCCTGCGTCGAGAGTATAATCGTAGTCATAGGGAGTAAATTTCATCAGCAGATTATAAAGTAATGGAAAGCTTCTTCGAAACGGCACAAACTCCCCGAAGGCAACTAAATGAATTTTACTGTATTGTTCTTCTGCCTGGGTTCCATCGGGTTTATACAGAAATACTGAGTTATATCTTTTAGCTAAATCCAGTGTAAAATCCTCCTGCATCTCTAATGTCCCACCGTATGCACCTACAAGTACAAAAGCGGTTTCCTTCGAATGTTCTCTTAAAGTTTTATCGACGGTCTTGCAGTGATATTCAGCGCTTAGACGACTTAATACTCGCTTATCCAGCGTTGCCTGAGCCATTGTCTCGGGCCAGATGATTAGCTCCGCCCCCGCTTCGGCGCTTACGTTGCTGTTTTCTAACAGTTCATCGAGTATTACGTCTGAGGCCTGATGCGATTTCTTGACTGATTGCGGAACATTTGTCTGCACTGACGCAACTAATGGACCTTGTGTAACATATTTGGGCGACTGGTTTATTTTCCACCGTCCATAAATGATTGTGGCGGCTAGCGCAATGCATACTACAGTAATTTTTATAAGATTTTTGATTTTGAAAATACTCTTCCAGCGTCGAGCATCGAGTATCAATTCTGCTGCCAGGCCGTTTACCATTGCTATCAGGAAAGAAAGCCCCGCTGCACCGAATATGTCAGCTATTTGAATGAGCGTGATATTGGCGTACTGGCTGTGAGCCAGAAACCGCCAGAAAAAGCCACCTAAAAAAAGACCCTGCAGCCGCTCAGCCCCCACAACCAAAACCGGCACAGCCAGAACCAGTGGTATCTTCTTTATCCGGCAGAAACGCAGGCAAAACGCTATCATCGGCCACAGCAGTGCCGTGTACATACAAAACGCAAGCCACCCCGCCAACGTTACCTGGTATATCCAGTAAAGATTGCCGAGCCAGTAACAAAGTGAAACCAAATATGCCGTAAAAAATAAATACCTGACTTTCACGTCCGGCGAGCAGGCTAAAATAAAAGGCACCAGCGAAACCCACGCCAGAGCCGACCAGCTAATCGGCACCTGTATCACTGTCAGCATCACCGCACTGCCGATAAACGCTGAAAAAATCAGCAGAATTTTCTTCATCCCTGAATTTTTCAATCAGCCAAATTCCTTAAAACCGTTGCGATCCTTTCTGAACTGTAGCGCTTCCCGTTGTTCATCCGCCCCGAAAGTTGATTTGTAAACAAAACCAGAAGCTTTTTATCACCAGCTACTCTCTCTGAATCTTTTCCCATATCCGATAACAGCCGCTTTAGTTCGGTCATCTCAACAGGCTTCAGAGCCTCATTGCCGCGGCGTTGCTTTTCTAATTCAGCCAGACGTTTTTTGGCATTTTCGACATACTTTTGAGATATTTCCACACCGACGTAATTTCTGTCTAATTGTTTCGCTGCTGCTATCGTGGTCCCCGAGCCGCTGAACGGGTCCAGCACCAGGTCGCCCGGATGCGACGA
>CAZTWR010000312.1:0-2041 GCA_964618055.1 uncultured Pirellulales bacterium
GCGTCTGTGGCGGTGGCTCAAAGTTTAGAAAAACGAGGAAAGTTCGCCGAGGCGTACTATAAGTGGTCGGAAATATCATCGCGATGGCCAACGGGTCAAATCGGTAAAGATGCGCTGCTGAGTATGGCTCGATGCAAGCATGGTGCGTATAAAGGGCCGAAGTATGATGTCTCTGACCTGATTGGTGCGAAGAGCTATTACGAGAATTTCAAATCACAATATGGAGAGAGGGCTGGTGAAATTGATGTTGATAAAATACTCAAACAAATAGATGGGCAATTAGCTTACAAGGAATTTAATACGGGTGAGTATTATCAGGAAACAGGTAATAAGCAGTCGGCTAATCTTTATTATCAGATGGTTGTGGATAATTGGCCGGGCAGTACTGCGGATGAGATGGCAAAGCGGGCGATGAATGAGGAAAAATCGGGTGCCAAAAAGGGGAAAAAATGGAAAGAGAATATCATAGAGAAACTCGAAAAGCTGCTTTTATAATTTTCTTCAGCTCAATTGTTACAGCATTTGTGGGTTTTTGTGGATGCGCTGAAATGAGCGGCTATTCCAACGAATCGCTATTTCCGGAAGAGGTGAGTAGCGTTTATGTGGAAATGTTTGATAACCGGAGCTTTCGGCGGGGGGTGGAATACGAACTGACCGACGCCTTGGCGAAGCGCATCGAAGCGGAGACGCCGTATAAGATAATCTCCAGCAGAGACCGGGCTGACACCGTAATAAGTGGCCAGATTGTATCAGTTGGTGAATCGTGGCTCAGCAGGGAACGAGAGACCGGTCGGGCTCTGGAGAAAGAGGTGGAACTGCGGGCTGTAGTTAACTGGAAAAATCTAAAAACAGGAGAATTGCTGATAGATAACCAGCCCATCAGCGCCTCGGCGAGCTATTCTGAGTGGCAAGAGCAAGGCTTCCGCTATGGGTCAACTCTTGCAGCAAACAATTTGGCACGCAGAATCGTAGAATTGATGGAAAAAGAATGGTAAAATGGTAAATTGTGACTTATGAGTCGAACCAATAGAGACGAGATATGAATTATGGGTAAAAATCAAGGCAAAAAATCGTCTCGGTCACGCCGTGGCCCACAAGAGAAGTCAGGCAAAAAGTCTCCGCTGCCGAGCTATAAGCATGGGCCCTTTAGCTACCTGATAATTGGAATTGTGATATTCACAGCGATGATGCTGCTGCAACAGTGGCATAGTATCGAAGAGATTCGTTGGGATGAATTTGTCAATCATGTCCAGAGCAAGCACGTCGAGAGTGTTACTATAAAAGACACAGAGATAATAGGTAAATTCAATGAGCAGGGCATTGCCAGCCGGGGAGGCGAGAGTAAGGGGTCTTTTGTGGTTTATTATAAGCCGGAAGTGTATGGGGAGCGGCTTGGGAAGTTGTTGGAGGAAAACGGCGTAAAGACTGATAGTGAGCCGCCGCGCACCTGGCTTTGGAATCTGGTGGGGATGATATTTCCGATACTTTTGATGCTGGGTATTATTTACTTTTTGTTTGCCCGTAATCTTCGCAGTGGTGCCGGCGGGATGCTGATGTCGTTTGGTCGAAGCAGGCATCGATTACAAAGCAAAGACCGGGTCCAGATAACGTTTGAGGACGTCGCTGGTGTCGAAGAAGCGAAGGAAGAAGTAGCTGAGATAATCGAGTTTTTGAAGAACCCGAAGAAATTTCAACGGCTTGGCGGTCGAATTCCTCGCGGCGTTTTACTTGTAGGTCCGCCCGGCTGCGGAAAGACACTGCTTGCCAAAGCGATAGCCGGCCAGGCTGATGTTCCGTTTTTCAGTATATCCGGCAGCGATTTTGTTGAGATGTTTGTTGGTGTGGGGGCATCTCGGGTGCGCGACCTGTTCAAGCAGGCCAAAGAGAATTCGCCTTGTATTATTTTCCTTGATGAAATTGACGCTATCGGGCGGAAACGCGGCGCCGGCTATGCCGGCGGCGGACACGACGAACGTGAACAAACCCTAAATGCGATTTTGGTTGAGATGGACGGCTTTGATACGAACGACCAGGTAATAGT
>CAZTWR010000313.1:0-2025 GCA_964618055.1 uncultured Pirellulales bacterium
AGTAAAATAGCCACAATTAGTCGAACAGCCGAAGGGAAAAGATTGATAGTTTTGAGTTTTTGGTTTTGAGTTTTGAGTTGTGGAGCCGCTTCGCGGGCTGTTTTATGTTTTTTTGACAGGATAACAGGAATTAAAGAAAGATGAACCACGAAAGACCCGGGAAAAAAACAGGCAGATTTTGCTTGTTTTAACGGTCTTTGTGTGTTATTATAGGACAGAAGTTTAGATGTTTGCGTTTTTGACAATTAAATACGGAACTGTACTGAAATTTTTGCGCTTAAATTAAAATCGCCAGTTTTGAAACCTGTAGACGCGTAAAAGTCGGTGCTCCTGGCAACAGGGGCATCGCTTGCGTGTTACAGGTAGGCTCTGGTGGGCCTTGAGTTAGCACGATGTAGCGGTGTCCTTTTTCAATGCGCCGCGATTAGAGAAGAGGTGATGACTGTGTATGATATATTTATTTTTTTCAGTATTGACAATTTTAGGTTGGTAAAAGAACATAATTTTCGGAGGAGCAAGCAATGAAAAAGTTACCAGTAATTTATGCAATAGCAGCTTTGTTGGCTATGACTCATCTTGCTTCGGCTGAATACACTATCATCGACCTTGGTACGCTTGGCGGGTCGAGCAGCTGGGCCAACGGCGTCAATGACTCAGGGCAAGTGGTTGGTTCATCGTACAGGTCACCCTGGAACTTTAGCGCCTTCATTTGGCAAAACGGCGTGATGACTAACCTTGGCGTGAACAACTATTCCGACAGCCGTGGTTATGGCATCAACAACTCGGGACAAGTCGTCGGCGGTTCAGCCGCTTTCCTCTGGCAAGATGGCGTGATGACTGATATAGGAACGTTTACTGACTGGACGAGTTCGGCCTATGGCATCAACAACACTGCCCAAGTGGTTGGGCAGGCGGCCGCCAACGAGGGGCGATGCTACGCCTTCCTCTGGGAGCAGGATAGCGGGTTCGTTAGCCTCGGTATGCTTCCCTATGGTTGGGACCAGCTTTGGGGTAACCATAGCGGGGCCCGGGGTATTAACGACGGTGGCCAAGTGGTTGGTTGGTCATATGTCGATTCTTCTAGCCACAAACATGCCTTTCTCCTTACACCAGAGGGTGACAACTGGTATCGTGACACCGACGAAGACGGGTACAATGACCTGATGGTCGATCTCGGCACACTGGGTGGTGACAATAGCAATGCGTTTGCTACTAACAACTCTGACCAAGTTGTTGGATGGGCAGAAATCCCCGACGGCAATGAGCATGCGTGTCTATGGAACTTGGGTGCTGGAGTAGTGGACCTTGGTACGCTTGGAGGTAGTACCAGTCACGCACTTGGAATTAACAATCTGGGGCATGTTGTGGGCTATTCGACAACCGTCGGCGGAGAAAGTCATGCTTTCCTTTGGCAAAATGGTTCTATGATTGACCTCAACGATCAGATTTTTCCTGAGTCTGGTTGGCAATTAAAAGAAGCTCGTGATATTAACAAAGATGAATGGATTGTGGGTTATGGCACGAACCCAAATGGTGAGGAACACGCTTTCCTGCTGGTTCAAGAGCCAATATGTGCCTCTAAGCCCAAAGCCGACTTGGACGATAACTGCAAAGTTAATTTTAACGACTTTGCAATTTTTGCCAAAGCATGGAAAAGTCAACCCTGCGATGCTAACTGGAACCAGGCCTGCGACATATCAGACCCGAATGATAATGTCATTAATATGCGCGACCTTGCTGTTGTTGTTGAATGCTGGCTGGAATGCAACCTGCTACCACCAGAAGCATGTTGGGAATAACAAGCCGCGCCGGCCGCTGAGCTTGTCGTTGCGACATTGCAGGTTTACATCTTGGCGTTGTGAGTTTGCAATGAGGTATTGCAGCTTTACATCCGACAATTGCAGGTTAAAATCAGCAATTATCTTTTGTGCTCTCGGTGAACTCTGTGCCCCTTCGGATTCTCTCCAGAATTTCCATCCACGGGATGCCTGCACAGCATGCCCCACAACGGCACCACAACGGCAT
>CAZTWR010000314.1:0-2014 GCA_964618055.1 uncultured Pirellulales bacterium
GTGGTGGAACCGGCTGGGGGGGAAACCGGTGTGCCACGCTGCCTCGCCGAGGTTCGTAAGCTGCTTTAAACAGCCTAATTTCACTACTTTAACATACAGGCAAAAGACGCTAACTTTTACTCCAAAAACTGTCAAATAAAAAAAATGAAAAAAACTAAAATTTTTAGGGGGAGGATTACCGTCCCAACCTGTATTCTCCTAACAAAATCAATATACAGGCAACGACAACAAAATGCAAGGCAAAAATCGCTTTTTTTTGACTTTTTTAGGGCTCAGAACATTATCTTAAATGGAAATCGTCAAGCAAAATGGCTTGAATACCTGCGTTTATTGGCGTAGATTATAGCCGATAAATCTAAAAAGAGTTATTTTTGGAGTTTTTTGATGACAAAGCTAAGAACCGCCCAAGCGGCCAAAAAGATAACCAAAACCGCTGAAGACATCCACGCGAAGATACTAAAGAGCAAAAGCCCCACAATGATTACGCCCATCCGTTCTCTAATCAACATCAAATATCAGCCCAAAATCGGCTATTTCGAGATGCTCGGCAAGAAAAAACAGCGTGCTTTAACCGTAAGAACGGTAAGGACTTTCGCACAGGCCCTTAAGATGATGTCGCTTGCCAAGGAGCTCATCGATACAGATGATATGGCCACAAAGCGAGAAGCCTATTATGTCTCCAAAAACTGGGGTAAAGCCGGCTTCTCTGAACAATCAGAGTCAGATACTATTATGGATGATATTGAAGCAATGTTCGCTGTCAACCGGGAGCAGCTAAGATTCACACCGGAAGAAAAGGGGGGAGATATAGCAGGCAGGCTTATAGTTATCGACACCGATTCATTAGGCAAAAAAATCAAAATCGATTGCACAAGATTCGGCTCCGGTGCCTATTCCATACCTACGGATGTGGAAAACCTCCGATTTCAGAGCCAGGCAAAATTTGTTCTCGCAATCGAAACAGCTGGTATGTTTCAAAGACTCGTCAAATATGATTACTGGAAGAAAATGAAATGTATTCTTATCAGTATGGGTGGTGTGCCGACTCGGGCCTGTCGACGGTTTATAAGAAGATTAACCGACCAGTTGAAAATCCCCGTTTATGCCTTTGTTGACGGAGATCCTTACGGCTATTTCAATATCTACAGAACCTTGAAAGTAGGCTCGGGCAGAGCAGCGCATCTGAACAAATTCTTCTGTGTTCCTTCAACGAGATTTCTTGGTGTGACGCCCCAGGATATCATAACATATAAGTTGCCCACACATCCTCTGAAAGAGGTGGACATAAAAAGAGCCAAAGATGCACTGCGAAACGACCCATTCGTGAAACACCATAAACCCTGGCAGAAGGCAATCAATCAAATGCTGGAGATGGGAGTTCGTGTAGAGCAACAAGCCTTTGCCAAGCATGGCCTGGACTTTGTGGTCAATAAATATCTCCCCTCTAAATTAAAAAACCCTTCAAAATTTCTACCTTAAAGATTTTTACGCTGGTAAAGATAGCCAGGGGTTGGTATCTTTTTGGGTGATGAGAATTTCTTGATTTTAAATTCTTAATCTTTTTCTATGACAAAAATTTCGGAAAGAATAGAACGCCTAACAGACGCCATTAACTCTACTTGTGCCCGTCTCGGCAGAAACCCAAGCGAGGTAAAGCTTGTTGTTGTAACCAAATCCGCTACCATCGAGGCCATAAAAGAAGTTATTCGTCTTGGCTTTACCAATCTTGGTGAAAACCGGGTTCAGCAATTAAAGAAAGTTTCCACTCAGATTGCTGAATTTTTGGCCGCAGCCCGTGACGATACGGCTCTGCCAGAAAAAGTCAGTTGGCATATGGTCGGACATCTGCAGCGCAATAAGGTTCGCCAGGTCCTGCCAATAGCTTCTTTGATACATTCGATTGACACGCTTCGGCTGGCCGAAGAGATAAACGCTTCTGCACCAAAGCTGAACTTATGTCCCAAAGTGCTTCTGCAGGTCAATACCTCAAACGAACCACAGAAATACGGCGTCC
>CAZTWR010000315.1:0-2007 GCA_964618055.1 uncultured Pirellulales bacterium
AGAAGGCCTGTCAGAAATTGATTGTCGATGTAACTGAAACATTGCGCTACTACACCGCTCAGGAGAAATCAGCCACTGTCGAAAAGATATTTGTTTGTGACGGTTTTGCTCTGGCCAAAGGGTTTGTCGAGCTACTGGATAGCCGACTTCCCGCCAGAACTGTGTTGTGGAACCCGTTCGACAGAATACACTGCGATGCAGACCAAAACTGTCGAGACATTCTCCAAAAAAATGGCCCTGCAATGGCAGTAGCAACAGGTCTTGCGATGAGGTCGATCTGATATGTTCAAAATAGATTTATTAAAGGGACAGGGCATTCCAATAAAGAGAAGGCCCTGGGGCGTAGCTATCATCACGATGACATTTGCAATGCCTGTTCTCGTCGCACTGGTAATGCTCGGCTTTTATCTGAGCGACGGAATTATCATCGCAGTAAAGGAACAAACAATAGTTAAATACGAAAAATATATTAACAAATTGTCGGACGCTGTAAAGCTGCAAAAATCATTCGAAAAGGAGAAAAACAATATAAATGGCTGTTTATCAGAAGTTTTATCTGCTATTGACAAACAACATGCTCAATGGTCGCCTGTTCTGGCGACTGTGGTAGAGAATATGCCCGATGCAATGGTCTTGACCAGGCTTGAGGTAAAACAGCGCTTTGTAAAAAAAAGGGTTCCCAAAAAAAATGACCCCAAAAAGATGTTCGATGTCAGTGTCCCGGTAAGAACATTGCAGATGAGCGTTAGTGGAAGACCACAGGCCAACAATGACAAAGCAGTCAAAGACTTTAAGGATCGTCTTCGCTTTTCAGCTTCGCTTGCAACGAGGCTTGAAGACATCAGAGTTTCGCAGCAATCTGGTACTCTTGAGGGCCAGGATGTTGTCTCTTACGAGATAGATTGCATTTTCAAACCCGAGTTGTAGCAGGTTCTTTATGAGGTCAGTTTATAGAACATATTTTACGAAAGTAGCTTTAATATGGGCAGGTTGCTCCGTACTGCTTTTCTTTGCCCATATGTTTATACTGGTACCGCAGCAAAGTAGCAAAAAATGGCTCGAAAAGCAGCTCTTAGGAAGAAAACGGATGTACAGCTCCGCACTAAAAGCAGCTCAGAAGGAAACCAAAATTCAGTTGAATAAACAAATCGAAAATTTACGAAATAGATTGAGGAGTTTTGTTATTGATTTCAAAGATTCGACTAATTTAACGTTCGATATAAGCCGAATTGCCAACGAGAAAGAAGTTGCTTCGTTTAGCATCGAACCTAAAAGTGACATCAGCAGAAGCACGACAACGCCTGATTATAAATACATATTTGAGAGTTGCTTTGATGTCAGCTTCCTCACGGCGGATTTTAATCAATTTGCTGCCTTATTAAACGCTCTGGAGAGACATCAGCCGGCCATCCTTGTAGATAGATTCGCAATAACTCGCTCAGATAAGGGCATAGGTCATCAAGTGAATATGAATTTGGCGGTTTTTGTCAGAAAGAAGCAGGGCAGTTAAAAGAACCGGTGAGTTCCTACCACGAGTTTATAGGACAAAAATGAGAACAATAGCAATAGCAAATCAGAAAGGTGGTTGTGGCAAGACAACTACGGCGGTGAACCTTGCTGCCGCCTTTGCCGGAAAAGGCAAGAGGACGCTGATAATTGACCTCGACCCCCAAGGCCACGCCACGCTGGGAGTTGGCCATAACCCAGAAGCTCTTGACAAGACCATTTATCACGCCCTTACCAAAGCGCAAATTCCAATCTCCAGAGTCATAATAAGCACGAGTGTCGATGGGCTTAATCTGGTACCAAGCAATATCTTGCTTTCGGGTGTCGAATTTGAATTAGCTGACGTATTAGAGAAAGAATTAATCTTGAGCGAACAGCTCGAAATGGTAAGCAACGAATATGATATGTGCGTTATTGACTGCCCACCGTCGGTCGGCCCCTTGACCCTCAACGCACTTGTCGCCAGCAATGATGTCATCGTGCCTGTTCAGGTCAACTATT
>CAZTWR010000316.1:0-2005 GCA_964618055.1 uncultured Pirellulales bacterium
ACGTCGCCTCGCTGGGCGGTATCTGCGCTGGGATAAGGCAGATTGGCGGAAAGGGAATTGAGATAAAACGCTTCAAAGGTTTAGGTGAAATGAACGCTGAGCAATTGTGGGATACGACGATGAACCCTGCCTCCCGGACTTTGTTGAGCGTAAAGCTCGAAGATGCCGGCGAGGCAGACAGACTCTTTAGCATCCTGATGGGTGGTGATGTTGAGAAGCGCCGAAATTTCATCCGCGACCACGCCCTCGAAGTCCAAAATCTTGACGTTTAGGCCATCTTTGGTAGAGGAAGCCCCGTTTTGTGATGGAGGAGAAATTGGAAGTTAGCAGGGTGAAAAAATTACAGGTGGAGATTTTGGCAGCCTCTTTGGTGCTGTTGGCTTTTAGTTTGACTTGCTTTGCGGACACATTTACGCATCGTAAGACTGGAGAAGTTCTGCATGGGTACATAGCTGGTCAGACCGAAGACGGTAAAACAATCTTGAGTACAAAGGAAAAAGGCCAGCTCAGCGTCAATTTAGCGCAGTGGCAGATTGTTACTGACCGGTTAGGTAGAAATAATAAAGTAATCATTTTAACAATCGATGATGAGATTGGGCTTGAGATTGAAACTCAGGCCTTGGAGCAGGAAATAGTCAAACTCTCAAATGAAGGGCCTTTACTTATTTTATTTGAGATAGACACGCCGGGCGGCCGGGGTGATTTGACCCGACGGATTTGCGGGGCGATCACACAAATCAAGAACTGTCCTATAGTTGCTTTTGTCAAAGGCGGCAAGTACGGAGGAGCCCTTTCAGCCGGCGCTGCTGTTGCATTAGCGTGCGATGAGATTTATATGGCTGAAAATACTGTGATAGGTGCGGCTACGGGGATAACCATTTCTGAGACCGGCCGGCCGGAAAGCTTCAAAGAAGCCTATGGAGAGGATGTGGCTGAGAAATTCACTTCGGCCTGGCGAGCATATTTTGCTTCTTTGGCTGAGCAAAACCACCGGCCGGGGCTGCTGGCAAGGGCAATGGTTGACAGGGATATCGAAGTTATTGAGGTGTCCGAAGCTAATAAGAGATTCTTTATCGACCCCGTCAACAAAAGGTCTCAGCAGCGCCTCGTGCATACTTGGAGCAAAAAGGGCTCGCTCTTGACGTTGACCGCCGTAGAGGCGGTCAAATGTATGATTGCCGACAAAGTTATCAACTCACGCCAGGAACTTCTCAGAGAATTGGATGTGGTCAGCGCCGAGATTGTGATAAACGATGAAATCCAAAAGGCCGGAATGGAATTGAAAAGGGCCAGGGGACAATTAAACAGAATAAGAAAGTCTATTGATTTCAAAATCGAGCAGTCTAAATACCGACACCCTAGGCCTAAGGTGCTCAAAATTTTGCGTAGCGCCAAAAGCGAATTTCAAACCTTGATAAAACTTGCCAAGAAGTATCCAGATTTGGAATTGAATATACAAGCTCTGGAGGATGAATTAAATTCCATTGAAGCGGCCTATCAGGATGCAAAGAGGGATTCACGACGTTCACGACGAAGATAGGTTTTCACCATAATTTCGAAACAGCAGAGCTGATTTTTACCGCATATAGAGAGCTGAACCAATAGCGCCGAAAAATTGCGCATCCACTGCTTTTGCGAGACTTCCCGATTGGAACCTAATATATAATAGTCAAAACCCTGCGGTGTTTTATTGCAAAAAAACCAAAAATTTTACTTGCAAAGATTTTTCAGCTTGTCAAAATAATAGAGTTCAGTATCTAATAGATATATATTATGAGGGAAAATGGGGTGCAAGTTATGGAATGGAGGCGAGAACAGACCGGTGAGCAAAAATCTATTAGCTTAGTTTTTTTGGTTTGCGCATTGTTATTCGGCGGCTGCGGCGGTGGAAGGGCCAAGGCGCCTAAAGAGATTGAGAGAACGCCAGTTGAGAAGAAAAAAGCTAAGATACTGAAGGCAATCGAGCGTAAATTTGAAGATGCCGACGCACATTTCGAGCTGGGCC
>CAZTWR010000317.1:0-1999 GCA_964618055.1 uncultured Pirellulales bacterium
ACGGGACTGTAAGATAAAAAATGAAGGAGATATTAATTGAATGAAGGTTGTGCTGTGGAATGAAGAAACGGGGCGGACTGAGGTTTTGGTTACGGATTCTAAGTGCTGTCCGCTACTCTATAAAGCGGATGGGATATTCAAATGCCACTTGATTGTATCGGCGCCCGGGGTCCAAACATGCAGTTGTGATGACATGTTCCCTGATAAATGCCCGCTGTTGAGAGGGCCGGTGTTGGTGAAGAAAGTGTTTTGATGAAGCTCGATATTCGATATGGCAAAGAAAAAGCAAAACGTACAACCGAAGATAAAACAGTTTAAGCTCAGCGAGCTGGTGCCGGCGGAGTATAACCCTCGGGTTATCACCGATGAGGCCCTGACAGGCCTGACAGCTTCGATAAAAAAATTCGGCTGCGTCGAGCCGATTATCGTTAATACCCGCAATGATAAAAATACCATTATCGGGGGGCATCAGCGGCACCGTGTATTGTGCGAACTGTATGGAGATAAATATAAGTGCTGGTGCGTGACGGTCAGTCTCAGCAAAGTCGATGAGAAGCTTCTCAATATCACACTCAATAATCCCTACTGTCAAGGCAGGTTCATTAAAAAATTAGGTGAATATATCGACCAGCTCCGAGCGGAGCTGCCAAATGATAAAAACTATCTTGCCCTGCGAATCGACGAGCTCCACAGCTCAGTCGGTATCGGTGAAAAAGAGGGACTCACCTTCGATGATGAGATACCTAAACCACCCAGAAAAACAAGAACAAAGCCAGGAGGCCTATGGCTTTTAGACAAACACCGCTTGCTCTGTGGTGACAGCACGAAAGAAAAAGATGTCAAATATCTGATGGCCGGCAAGAAAGCGGACCTGTTTGCGACGGACCCGCCCTATTGCGTTGATTATACAGGGGCCAACAGGCCAACCAAAAAACAAGGAAGAGACTGGACGGATACCTATCACGAGATTGATATCAAAAATGCAAAAGAATTTATGAAAGCGTTCTACGCGGTCGGTCTGAAATTTATTAAGAAAAAGACTGCTCTATACCTCTGGCATGCATCGAGCCGTAGATACTTAATCGAAGATGTATGCAACGAATTGGGGATTCTCATACATCAGCAGATTATTTGGGTCAAGCCCTGTGCGGTAGTGACATATTCGTATTATATGTGGCAGCATGAACCGTGCCTATTGATGTGGGTCAAAGGCAGCAAACCGCGTTTCAGGCCGAGGGATAAAGCCATCGGCACCGTTTGGTATGTCGGGTATCAGAAAGAGGGAGACCCGACCGAGCCGGAATATTACACCGATGTCTGGGAGCTGGACTGGGAAGGCAAAAAGAGAAATCCCGGCATCGAGCATCCAACGGTAAAGCCAGTTGAGGTGTTCGCCAGGCCGATGCGCGTTCATACCCGGCCGGGTGATATTTGCTATGAGCCGTTTTGCGGGTCAGGTTCGCAGATTATAGCAGCTGAAAAATTAGACAGAAGGTGCTTCGCTATGGAGCTGGAGCCGGTTTTTTGCGACGTTGCGGTAAAACGATGGGAACAGTGGACGGGTAAAAAGGCGAGACTGATTAGAAAATAAATGGCAGGGACGCCGGTGTAAAGACCAGGCCCCCGGCAGGAGGCGGCGATATTAACCGCCTGCCCCCTTTTCTGTCTTCGGCAGAAGACAAGGGGGCATATTAACCCCGCCGGGGACTTTATTTGGCATAAAAAGGATATTAGAAATGCGAGTCGTAAACAATCAAAAAAGCAAATGACCAGATAGATCCCATTGAAATCGCCCAAAAACAAAGGCATCTGTATCTTCTGACCCGTATCAGGAATAATCAGCCATTGACCCGGGCGGAATTGACTGAGCTGGACGAGCTGGAAAAAATGACAAAAAAGACAAAGAACGAAAATCGAAAATCCAAAATCCAACATCGAGCTTCAATTGCCGAAGCTGAAATCATCGAGACTCAGGCAGAAGCGGCAAAGTTTATCGGCA
>CAZTWR010000318.1:0-1994 GCA_964618055.1 uncultured Pirellulales bacterium
CCGCGGTACGGGTTTGCCGTCAGCGGGCAGGCACCGGAGGAACACTTGCCGAAATATCCCAAAACCGCACCAATTAGTCCGCCAATCAGAACACCTAATAAAACCCTGGCAATCATAACTTAATTTTCTCCTTAAAGTCTTCGCAGGGATGAACCGGCTAACTTCTACTCAACTATGCCACTAAGCCTATTTGGTATCAGCATACCTAAATGGGTCCAATGATGCAAATCCTTCTGCAGGATTTGTTGTCCAAACCGATTTACCACAACGCTTGCGAAGGCCATTTTTTTGTGGTACAAGGTAGTTTATGGCAAATAGAGAGCAACCTAAAGAGCAAAATGTCATTCTGGACTCGATAAGTGAAGGTGTTTTTACAGTTGATCTGGATTGGCGGATTACCTCCTTTAATCGTGCAGCAGAAGAGATTACCGGTATCCAGCGTGAGAAAGCTATTGGCCAGCACTGCCGGGACGTTTTGCGGGCAGATGTTTGTGAAACCGGCTGCACTCTTCGGCAAACAACGGAAACCGGCAAGCCCATAATGAATAAAGCCGTGCACATTATCGATGCCAATGGCCAGAGAAGAGCAGTTGCCATATCGACAGCCTTGTTAAAAGATTCCAAGGGCAAGGTTATTGGCGGAGTTGAAACGTTTCGTGATATGAGCATGATCGAGGAACTGCGCAAGGAAATCGAGGGCCGATACTCATGTGCGGATATAATCAGCCAGAGTCATAAAATGCAAAATCTCTTTGCAGTTCTACCAAATATTGCTGAAAGTAGTACCACAGTTTTAATTGAAGGTGAAAGTGGAACAGGCAAGGAGCTTTTCGCTCGGGCTATTCACAATCTTAGTTTCCGCAGGGATAAGCCGTTCGTTGTGGTTAATTGCGCCAGCTTGCCTGAAGCTCTGTTAGAATCAGAGTTGTTTGGCTATAAAGCCGGTGCTTTTACCGATGCTAAAAAGGATAAACCAGGCCGATTTGCCTTAGCTGAAGGCGGCACGATATTCTTAGATGAGATTGGTGACATATCGCTGGCTGTGCAGGTGCGACTGCTACGTGTTTTGCAGGAAAAGACCTATGAGCCAGTAGGTGGCGTTTCTTCAGTCAAAGCTGACGTGCGTATTATTACAGCGAGCAACAAAAAACTCGACCAACTGGTTAAACAAGGCAAATTCAGAGAAGATCTGTATTACAGAGTCAACGTAATGAGATTAGAACTGCCTCCACTAAGAGACAGAAAGGAAGATATTCCGCTATTGGTAAACCATTTTATAAGCCGATTTAACCGGCTGCATAATAAGAATATCTGCTGCGTTACAAATGAAGTGACAGCGGTTCTCTTGGCCTATGATTATCCTGGCAATGTGCGTGAGCTTGAAAATATTATTGAACACTGCTTTGTCTTATGTGAGGGCGAAATAATAGAGGCAAAATACCTGCCCGTGTCGATTCGCCCAAGCTCCGAACTTGACAAAACCAAGGAAAGTCCGCCGGCGACTATTAAGCAAATGGAGATTATTCTGATAATACAAGCCCTTCGGCGAAACGAAGGCAATAAAACAGCGGCAGCTAAGCAACTCGGAATCGACAAAAGCACGCTATTTCGCAAGATGAAAGCGTATGATATCAAGCCCGAAATGTATATTAGGTAAGTGGCTATTGTGACCAATTCAGAATAGCAAATCAAAAAACAATAGTGGCATGTTGCAATGCAACTTTAAAGAAAGAGTTGCAAATTGCAATGACATTTACCTTTTTCCTCTCAGCAGTTAAACAACGCTACTTTCAGTAACCCTTTGCCAAATATGGTCTTACGCTTGTTTATCCCCGTCACAATTTTTCTGGCACATCGTTTGCTCTGGATTATTTTTGAGGCTTAGTGCAATGAAGGTAGCGATACCAGTATGGAATGGTCTTGTTTCGAGCGTGTTCGACTTTGCCCACAGGCTTTTACTGGTGGATATCGAAAACGGCAGAGAGGTTAATCGG
>CAZTWR010000319.1:0-1985 GCA_964618055.1 uncultured Pirellulales bacterium
TAACGATACCGGCTGTCCCTCCATATTCATCGAGCACTACGGCTATATGCAATTTCTGATTTTGAAATTCGTGGAGCAGAGTTCTGAGCGGTTTTGTTTCAGGGACGAAGTAGGCGTCTCTCAGTTTGCTGCGTAGCTTGAAATCTGCTGCTGTTTTACCGATTTCAGTCAGCAGGTCCTTGGCGTATATAAATCCGATGATAGTGTCTATATTTTTTTCATAAACCGGGACACGGGTATGGCCCGCTTTGTTGATGGTTTCCAGAATCATCTGCAAATCAGAGTTGACTTCGACAGCCACTACACTAGTGCGAGGGGTCATAATTTCACCGGCGGTGCTGTCACTTAGCTCCAGCACATTTTCAATCATCTCCTGCTCTTCTTCATCAACAACGCCCTCTATTCTGTGCTGCTCAAGGCCGTTTAAGAACTCTTCCTGTTTTTCTTCCCTGTTTTCTTCGGGTGTTGTTTCGACTACGCCGGCCAGGCGCTTTACGAAGCCATCATATAATTGAAATATATAAAGAATTGGCCAGGCGAGGGTTGAAAAGAACATCAGCAGTTTGTATGTTCGGCTCAGGATTTTCTCGCCGGCATATTTCGCCCACGCATGAGGAATTGCCAGGCTGAATATCGAAAATATTCCCGCCGCGATAATAAACGTAACCAGATAATCGCTGACTGCAGGACTTCCCTGGCGTGCCGTTGCAAAACCAGCCAGCAGCAATAGCAATATACACATATTGAAAATAAGTCGATATAGGGAGCAGGTCAGAACAAGCTTTTCGGCGTTTCTTACAAGGCTCTCAGTGAGGTCTTCTTTGCTTATGGCTTTGAATGCGTCCTGTAATTTGATACGTGAAAATATTCGCAAAGCTGTGGTGTTAACGGAAAAAAACAAGGTGCCGCTGGCGAAAAGGCAAATCAGCAATATAGTCCAGCCAACGTAACTCACTTAATACCCTTTCAATTAGTTATCATTTTGCAGTTCATAGCACCAATCGATAGCTATGAGCTATATATCAAGCCATAACCGAGCTGTTGTAAAATTTCATCTTCGGTATCGTGCATTTTTCTGGCCTGGCTCTGTGTGGAATCATTGAATCCAAGATTGTGCAGCAAGCCATGGGTTATGTAAAGTGCCAATTCCGCTTCGCTTGAGTGGCCTCGTAGATTTGCTTCTTTAACAGCCATTTCAGCGTTGACAACAAGCTCGAATAATTTCACGGGGTTCGTTCCGTTATCGGATAAGTTGAAACTTAAACAATCGGTAGGGAGGTCCCGATTCGAAAACTGTTTGTTTACTTTGCGGATTTGGGCGTCGTCAACTATTGCGATACTAATCGTTGCTTTTGAAAGCTTAAAACGATTGCAGATGACTTCGACCAGTTTTTTGAGCCTGGGCAAACAAATGTCTATATTTTTGAAGTTTTTGGCGATTTGAACGACTATATCCTGGTCTTGTTTTACAGAGTCCATAATTTTTAGTTGGTTTCTTGCTCGGTTTGCTCGGGTCCAGATTGTATTTCCCCCGGGCTTTCCATTTGGTGATTCTTTATTGGTTTCCCATTTTGTGGTTCTTTTGCAAAACGGGGTCCCTGCGGAATGGATTCCTTCACTACATCGGGTGGCTTTGGATATGCGACTCGGCCGTGATGGTGTGCTGCAAGAGTTTTAGCTATACTCGTCTCTATCTGACTTAGCTCACGCAGAGACAGGTCGCATTCATCAAATTGGCCGTCCTGTAGACGTTTCATAGCCATGTTGTGCACGACTGCTTCTACCCTTGTTGGGGTTACTTCAGTCAGAGACCTAACGGCACCTTCTGCGGCGTCGACCAACATTACAATGGCGGCTTCTTTTGTTCGTGGCTTTGGGCCAGCGTATCTAAATTCGCTTTCGGAAGGCCTGGGAGCGCCTTCAGATTCTTTTTCATCGTGTTTCTTTTTGGCCTCGTTGTAGAAATATTCAATCAGTGTCGTGCC
>CAZTWR010000320.1:0-1978 GCA_964618055.1 uncultured Pirellulales bacterium
CGGAATCGCCGAGGAAAACAGCGGCAAGCTCGTCAGCTTGATTCGCAAAGAGGCGAAAAGAATCGCAACTGAGCAGAATAAGGACCTGATAATCATGGATGGCTCACCCGGCATCGGCTGTCCGGTCATCGCATCTATCACTGGAGCAGACTTAGTATTAGTCGTTACCGAGCCGACTGTCTCAGGTCAACACGATCTTGACAGGGTCGTGGAATTAACTAAGCATTTTGGAATCACCACAGCAATTTGTATCAACAAATACGATATCAATCTCAAAATCGCAGAAGCAATTGAAAAAAGAGCCAGCGAAAAAGACTTGAAAGTGGCCGGTAAAATTTCTTACGACACTGAAGTAACCAAGGCACAGCTCGTCGCCAAAAGTATTGTCGAATATTCAAACAGCAACCTGAAAGAGCAAGTAATATCACTATGGGAATCATTATTGGATATGTAAAAACACTATAGGACTAAAAGGGAGGCACATAAATGAGAATCGCAATTCCAGTAACAGATAGCAAACTTTCGGCACACTTTGGTCATTGCCGGCACTTCGCCATTATTGATGTTGACACTAACGCCAAGGACATCAAAAGCCAAGAGTTGGTAGATTCACCCGGCCATGAGCCGGGCCTTCTGCCCAATTGGCTTGCAGGGTTGAATGTCGAATTGATAATTGCCGGCGGAATGGGCCAAAGGGCTCAGCAATTATTCGCGCAAAGTGGTATTGATGTCGCCGTTGGGGCAGCGGATGATAATCCACAGGAACTGGCCAGGCAATACTTAGCCGGACAGTTGAAAACAGGGCAGAACATCTGCGACCATTAACTCATTACAGAGATATACGATATGCCAAGACCGAGACATTTCAGGCGGGTTGGTTGTCTGCCACAGGCTAACTTTTATAAGCCCAGGGGTATCCCTCTTGCCATCTTGCAGCACATCACCCTAACCGTCGATGAGCTTGAAGCAATCCGATTAGCCGACCTCCAGGGACTTTATCAGCAGCACGCAGCGGAGAAAATGAACGTTTCCCGCCAGACATTTGGCAGAATCCTCGAATCCGCACACAAAAAAATTGCTGATGCCCTGGTCAACGGAAAAGCCCTCTCAATCCAAGGAGGCCCCATCGAACTTGCTGCCCCTCCAGGGATTGGCGAACCCACACACCGTTTTCGCCGTGGCCGACACCGCCGAGGTCACGGTCGAGGACCTACGCAATAACACTACAGCTCAAACCCTGCAATTTTTGTCCCGCAATCCGGACAGCGGCAATTCTTTATATGATTGGCCAAGATTCGGTACCCCACACGTTCAATCAGCATCCTGCCACAGTTATAGCAAAAAGTGCTCTCCAACCTCGACCCCGGCACATTACCAAGATAAACATAATGCAGCCCCGCCGCCTTACCTATCTGTTCTGCACGTTCAAGGGTTTCTATCGGTGTCGAAACTGAATCCAGATACTTATACTGTGGATGAAATCGGCTGATATGCCAGGGAACATCAGCACCGGCCTCTTCAACGATAAACTCAGTAAGTTTCTTCAGCTCGTCGTCAGAATCATTCTCACCCGGAACCAGCAAAGTCGTAATCTCAAGCCAGATGTTCGTCTCCTTCGCAATGTATTTAATCGTATCGAGCACCGGCTCCAGATGCGCCTTACATAACCTTTTGTAATAATCCTCACTGAAGGACTTCAAGTCAACGTTTATCCCGTCAAGCCAATTGCTGGCAAAATCAATCGCCTCGATGGTCTGGTAGCCGTTACTGACAAAAACATTTGTCAGGCCTTTTTTCTTTGCCAGCCGCCCGCAATCGTTGCACAGCTCCATAAAAATCGTTGGCTCAGTATAGGTATAAGCGATTGATTTGCACCCGCTGCGAACAGCCGCCGCAACAATCTGCTCCGGGCTGATTGCCTGCCCATCAATTCGAGCCGCCTGGCTTATCTGCCAGTTCTGGCAAAACTCACAGCGAA
>CAZTWR010000321.1:0-1949 GCA_964618055.1 uncultured Pirellulales bacterium
CTGATGGCAATAGCCCAGATTGCTCAGGAAAAGGACTTCGAGCAGCGATGGCTTGCCGCCAGAGACGCCGCAGCGATACGAAACCTTATCCTCCTTTCGACGAGGAAAAGAGATACAAACACATAACTCTTTACATCCGCGCCGTGCAACCGCTTTGTTTGTCATTCTGCGTTCTTTTGTGCCAGCATCATTTTTCGCAGGCAGGGGGGTTGCGCTTTTCGGCAGGGGGTGTTTACATCGAAAGTGGTTAAGATTCCCCTCTGGATTTTTGCATTTTCTCTCTCGGCTGATGCTTCCATCTCCTATGGAGCCACCAGTATTGGCTCGGGTCTTCCCGCACAAACTTTTCAATTGCTTTGGTGTATTCTGCCGTAATCCATTCAAGCGGGTCGTCCAGGCCAATCCATTCTTCGGGGAAAATAATACGATTAACCCCTATTTCAAAGTAAAAACGATTATCAACTCTCCTGCTGTATCCCACCCCTATAGGTATATTATTGGTGATAGCAATTAATCCTATGCTTTTATAGGTGCTGGCCTTTCGGCCAAAGAAGTCGACAAAAATTCCCTTTTTGCCAGCATCCTGGTCAGCAATAAAACACAAAGTTGCACCGGCCAAAGCAGTCTTTCCCATCAGCTCAGCTGCACCTCTTTTATCGATTATTTTTTGCCCCGCCCGCTGGCGAACTTCGTACAGGTACTTGTTAATGAACTTGTTGTCTAACGGGCGGGCAATACTGTAAATATTAAAACCGAACAACCCCAGCAGATAACCCATAATTTCGAAGTTGCTGTAATGACCTGCAACCATCAACAACCCCCGGCCTTGCTGCATCAGCCATTTGGCCCTTTCAACATTTTTGTACCGTGAGTAATTCCGCCAGTTATATCTTTTCACTAATCGAGGAGTAAATAGCGTATCAATTGCCAGCATTGCAATATGCTCGAAGCTTCGCCGACCTGTCTCCCAGACCCACTGTTCACTTTTCTCAGGGAAACTTGCGCGAAGATTGTCCAAAGCACGGTTGCGGCCGCGATGGTAGTATTTCCATAATAATCGACCGAGAAAACAAGCGGTGTTTAGATTGGTCTCGACATCGAACAAATAAAGAAAAACCACAAGAATTCGCAGCGCAAGATAAGCCAGCCAGTCTATAAACGGATTATGTTTTTTCTTTTTCTTCTTTCGTTGGGTCAAATCAGCCATAGACTGTGATTTTAGAGTCAAAATTGCCACTGTCAAGCTTCAACACTGCTCTTCGTTTGTTGGTAACTTTAAAGGGGAAGTGCACAATCTTTACAAAGATTGACAACAGAGTTTATTCAATCTATAATAAAGAAATAACATTTAGAAAGGGATTATTATGGATTTTGAGCAGAACAATAATCGTACCGAACCACTGCAGCCGCAACCATCAGAGCCAGTTTCTGGGTTGGCTCAAGGTGCACCGCCAGTAACAAAAACGCCTAAAAAACGAATCGGCTGGAGAGTTTTCTGGGGTATTATTCTCGGGCTGTCGGTGCTGGCAAATATTGCGCTATTTTTGATGCTGATTGGCTTAGTTGCGGTCTTTGTAACAGGGCAAAAAGGCATTTTCACCGAAGAAGTTATACAAGCTGGGCCACGAACAACTAAAATTGCGGTAATCGCAGTGCGGGGCATAATAGACGGTGAACAGGCCCAAGATATTTACAGGCAGCTGAAGAGAGCCAGCGATGATAAGCGGGTAAAGGGACTGATTCTTCGTGTAAATTCGCCGGGCGGAACGATTTCAGGCAGTGACCAAATTTGCAATGAGATCCGCAAGTACCGTGAGAAGGAAGATAAACCGGTTGTGGCGTTTATGCAGGGTGTTGCTGCTTCGGGTGGTTATTATGTGTCAGTAGCATGCGATAAAATCATAGCTGAGCCAACTACGATTACCGGTTCCATCGGAGTAATAAGCTGG
>CAZTWR010000322.1:0-1947 GCA_964618055.1 uncultured Pirellulales bacterium
GCGTCTACGTCGTCATCTTCAACCGATAATACTGGCTTCAAGTTTCGCATCTTTAACCCCTATTTCCTGCTTTGGCAATGTAAAGAAGAATGTGCTACCTTGGCCTAGTTTTGACTCAACCCAGATTTGACCACCGTATAACTCTACAATTTTCTTTATCACAGTAAGGCCGATGCCGGTACTTTCAAATTCATCACGCGGCGTCAATGTCTGGAAAATTTTGAAAATCCTTTCAAAGTGTTTTTCTTCGATTCCGGGCCCATTATCAGCAACGCTAAACTTCCAGAAGCCGTCCTCTTCAACACAGCCGACTTTTATCTGACCTTTCGGTTTATCCATATATTTTACAGCATTACTCAGCAGGTTCTGGAATACCTGCATAATGCGGGTCTGTTCACACTCAATTGTGGGCAGCTCGTTTTCGACTGTAATTGTGATGTTCTCTGGAGGAGCAAGCATATCGATAACAGTTGGAACGAGTTCATTTAGATTCACCTGCACAAGCTCTTCTTTTATCCGCCCAACTCTCGAATATTGGAGCACACCATCAATCAAGTTATGCATGCGCTGCACCCGGTTCGAAAGCAAATCTATCTGCTCTCTTCCGTTCTCGTCAAGCTTATCAGCATAATCGGTTGACATCCATTCAGCGATGGTCTTAATTCCTCGCAAGGGAGCCTTCAAATCATGTGAGACTATGTGTGCAAAATCCTTTAATTCCTGATTAACACTTTCCACCTGCTCCAGAAGCTGGGCCTGTTTTTGCTCGGCCTGCTTGCGCTCGGTGACATCACGCGCGATTGCTATTATGAAGTCTTCTGTCTTTTGACTTACAAGCTTCAGGCCAGTTTCAACGAAGAAAGTCGTTCCATCTTTGCGTCTATGTTGGCCTTGTATAATGAAATCCGTCTTTAGTTTGAGTTCTTCCATTTGCTCCTGCCAGGAGGAATCATCCGGTACAGACCGCTCAATGTCTTTGAAGGCCATATTGAGTAATTCTTCTCGGGTGTACCCAAGACGGGTACATGCTCTGTCGTTTGCATCCAGCAGACGACCCCATTTGGGCTCTATGATAAAGATACAGTCATTTGACCGGTCTGTTAGATCTCGAAGCAATTCCAGTTTCTCTCTGGTCTGTCTGCGTTCTGCGATTCTGCTCAGATGCTCAGCAATCGCATCTAACAAATCACGTTCTTCTTTAAGGAATGGGCCTTCGCCATTTTCTTCTTTCTCTCCGAGGTAGTAAACCTCAACAGCTCCGTCTCCGTATGCTTTAATCTTGGCATACTGACTCAACTCACTTTTTTTGAAATTATCTGTTTTATAGCTTATTCCTTCGAAAGTAATCCTTACGCAGGTTCTATCAGGGTGCTGGAATGCGTTACGAATCAGATTGACTGTTTTCTGAAATATTTCCTCCAATGAGATTTTCGGCCGCTCAACAAGTTTGGACAGCCCATAAAGACAATTGAGCTGCCTAATGTGCTGTTGTAATTTCTCCTGAACCGCGTTGGTAGCTAATAACTCATCTGTACGCTGCCTCACTTTTTCTTCAAGGCTTGCGTGAAATTCCTTTAATTTAGAGGTCATATCATTGAAGGATTGAGCGAGGGCGCCTATTTCATCATGTGAGTTAATCTGTATTTTGGTTTCTAATTCACCCTTTCCTATTTTATCTGCGGCATCCTTGAGTTTTGTGATGGGATTTGAAATAGTCCTCCAGACAAGATGACGAACAACGATTACCGTCAGGAAGCCGATAATGGTTGAGATAATAATAATTCCCGTGCTGTTGCTAACCGCTTTTCTAATCTCCTCCGTCTCGGTGATTGCCTTTTCCCTCGTGCTTTTTTCCAAGTTCTCTGCAGTTTTTTGGGTTTCCAGTAATAGCGGTTCCACTTCATTCTCAAAAAATGACCTTGCTACTTTGGAACCCTGTTTTTCCTG
>CAZTWR010000323.1:0-612 GCA_964618055.1 uncultured Pirellulales bacterium
CGGCTGCGCTTTTGCGCAAATGGTGGCCTGGGAATCGGTGTTTCTGCTTCAATGCCAGGAAACGAACGAGGTTTGGTGTTTCTGGAGGTGGTTGATGTAGTGTAAGGGCAGGCTGCAACTTCTGTTCGTTTCGGGTATGTTGTTGAAGTGGAAACTATTTAGGTTTCCACTTTTTTTGTCCAGCAACTTTGCGTCGCTGGGTTAGAAAAAGACAAGAAATTGGTGCTGGATTAGAGTTAGGAGAGAAATGAGTCAGGAAATAATAAGAATTGTCGACAACATTGCCCACGATAAAAATATCGACAAGGAATCCATATTCGTTGATTTGGAAGAAGCTATGGTCTCGGCGGTCAGGAAGCATTTTGGTGAGCTGGAGAGCGAAATAGCTGTGCATATCGACCGTGCGACGGGTGAAATCACGGCCTTTAAGGACAAGGTTCAAATTGATATGAAACAACTCGGCCGAATCCCCGCCCAGACCGCCAAGCAGGTGATGATTCAGAAGATACGGGCTGATGAGAGGGACAGTATCTACGCTGAGTTCATCCAGCGGAAAGGGACAATTGTGAGCGGCTCAGTTGTTCGATACGAAAGCGGAACACTGATTGTTAA
>CAZTWR010000323.1:622-1939 GCA_964618055.1 uncultured Pirellulales bacterium
ACCGTGCTGA
The DNA here is from genome assembly GCA_964618055.1 of uncultured Pirellulales bacterium. Classification (GTDB taxonomy): domain Bacteria; phylum Planctomycetota; class Phycisphaerae; order Sedimentisphaerales; family Anaerobacaceae; genus CAYYFT01. The sequence continues at coordinate 633 of CAZTWR010000323.1, forward strand.
AGGCTTTATGCCAAAGAATGAGCAGATAATGGGGCAGAGTCATCGCCCGGGTGAGAGAATTCGATGCCTGATTCTCAATGTGAAAGAAATTGCTAGTCAGGTAAAGATTATTCTCTCCCGCACGCATCCTGATTTTATCCGCAAGTTGTTCGAACTGGAGGTGCCGGAAATTTCGGAAAACATTATCGAAATACGTGCACTGGTGCGAGAAGCTGGGTATCGAAGCAAGGTTGCGGTTGCCTCTCTTGATGAGAAGGTTGACCCGGTTGGAGCGTGTGTTGGGGTGCGAGGCAGCAGGATAAAGAACATAGTTGATGAGCTTGGAGGCGAGAAAATAGATATTGTCCGCTGGAACGAGTCGTCCCAGGTGCTTATTGCCAATGGTTTGATGCCGGCAAAGGTCAGTGAAATTGCTTTGTGTTTTGAGATGGGAAGGGCGACAGTAGTGGTGGATGAGGACCAGCTTAGCCTGGCTATCGGCAAGCACGGTCAGAACGTTCGGCTGGCTGCACGACTGACCGGCTGGGATATCGATATACTAACGCCTGATGAGTATAATCAGGGCATTGAACGACTAACAAGCTGCGTCAAGAGTGTGGCTGACGATGATACGTTGGTTGACAAGCTGATAGCGCTTGGAGTTATATCGGTTCTGGATTTAGACGATGTTGGGGCCGAGCCGCTGATTAACGAACTGGATATTGATGCTGATTTAACTGAGAAATTGATTGCGGCAGCAAGCGAAGAAGCCAAGCGTTTGGCGGCTGAGCCGAAAAAACAAGCGGAAAACATACTGAAGCAGCAGCAAGGTGACCACCAACGTGATGAAGGTCGTTTGGGAACCGAGGTGAAAGCGGCAGATAACGAACAGACAATAGCAAACAGCGAATAGCAGATACTACTCTGTGAAGTCCCTAAGGGACGTAGCACGAGTTGAAAAAGAACCTAAATGTGTAAGAATTGGAGTTTTTTTGGCTGCTACAAGAGTTTACATTTTGGCAAAGGAGCTTGGTGTAAAAAGCACTGCTATTGTGAAGAAGTGCCAGGATGAGGGTCTTGACGTTAAGAACCATATGTCATCGATTTCAGCTGGTCTGGCAGCGACTATCCGGGAGTGGTTCAGCGAGGGAGAGCGTACCACAGCGGTTGAGAGAACCGAGAAGGTAGACCTGAAGAAGGTCCGCCTCAAGAAGAAGCCAGCGCGAAAGCGGACAGCGAAGAAAGCAAAAGCGAAGAAAGTAAAAGCAAAGAAGGGTGCGACGGCCGAATCCACTGAGGCCGCAGCAGAACAAAAACCTGCAATCGCG
>CAZTWR010000324.1:0-1914 GCA_964618055.1 uncultured Pirellulales bacterium
CTTTTGTTATCATAGTATTTATATTCCCGGAATTTACCTGTCATTATAGATTCTGCGCCGTGGATAGTCAACGCTTTTAGTTTTCAATTTTTAGTTCATTAGCTACCTTTATCACCTCCACCATTTCAGCTACATCGTGCACTCTCACAATCGAAACTCCCGCCGCAGCGCACAAAGCAACCGTTGCCGCAGTGCCGAATATCCTATCAGCAGGGTTTTCTTTACCGGTTATTTTGCCTAAAAAACTTTTCCGACTTGTGCCAATGCAAACCCGATAACCGGCTTCCACAAACTTCTGGATTCCCCGCAAAATTAAAAGATTATGCTCGGTCGTTTTTCCAAACCCAATCCCAGGGTCAATAAAAATCTTATCCTTGGCAATCCCAAACTGCTCCGCTCGTTTTGCCCGCTCAACCAAAAACTCCAAAACCTCACCAACCACATCTTTGTATTTCGGCTCGGTCTGCATTGTCTGCGGTGTCCCCTGCATATGCATCAAAACAACCGGCACACCTTGCTCAGCTACCAATTCACTTATCTGCTCCTCGCTCAAAGCGGTAATATCGTTTATCATCGCTGCCCCGGCCTCTAAAGCAGCTTCAGCAACTTCGAAATTATAAGTATCGATACTAATCGGCACATTGACTTTTTTTGAAAGTGCCTTTATCACCGGCACAACCCGTCTTATCTGCTCCTCAGCCGATACTGATGCCGAACCCGGCCGAGTCGATTCGCCACCCACATCTATTATTGCAGCGCCTTCGCCAGCCATTTGCTCTCCCTTCTCGATGGCCTTATCGGTATCGAGAAACTGCCCGCCGTCGCTGAACGAATCTGGCGTGACATTGAGTACCCCCATAACCAAAGTCCCCCCGGAAAAATCCAGCTTGCCACCCGACCATTCAACCAGACTTTCGCCGCCACTTTTCCTCATCCAAAACCTCAAAATTGTCATTCCTGCGAAAGCAGGAATCCAATCCCTTTTAACTTTTTACTTAGATTCTCTATGCTCTCTGTGGCCTCTGTGGCTAATATTATCCGTGTATTTTGAAATTCCCTCCGCACAGGATAATTTTTTCGCAAATCATCAAAAAACTCACCTTTTCTTTCTGCCGGCACATCTAAAATCTGTCGCAGCTTTAAGTCGTCTTCGCTGATTCTGTAAATCTTCTCAACAGCTCCCCGCAGCACATCTTGCTCACTACCACTGTTTGGATTTATCTTCAACTGCGGAACATCCGGCTCAGGCAAAAAATCCTTAATATCAAACTTAGCCTCAAGTCCAAAGTATTTACACGCCGCCTTATATATCATAATCATCCCTGCAATCTTGCCGTCAAGCGAATAGCCAGCGATGTGCGGCGTACCAATATCAACCATTTCCAGAAGTTCGGTATCGATATTTGGCTCATTTTCCCAGACATCAAGCACAACAGCTCTTAATTTGCCCGCTTTTGTCGTCTCTTTAAGAGCCCTGCTGTCAACAACTCCGCCGCGTGAAGTATTAAAGAAAATACATCCGGCTTTTAGCGATTTGAAAAACTTTTCGTCAGCCAGATGAAAAGTCTTATCAACCCCTTCGAAAGTCAACGGCGTATGAAGCGTTACAAAATCGCAATCGTAAAGCTCTTCTATCGGCAGATATTCCCTTCCACAAATATCATCGGGTTTGCTATCTGCTGGTAACTTTTTATTGGTTTCTCTGTGTTCTCTGTGCCCTCTGTGGCTGATTTCTTGCCGCTGCAAAGGCGGGTCGTTCAGTAATACCTTCATACCCAACGCCGCGCACTTTTTAGCCACCCTGCTGCCGACATTACCGACTCCTATAATACCTATCGATTTACCCCCCACCCGTTTTTTACACTTTTGCCCGATTTCAAACAGCCCGGCAACAACATACTCAGCTGCAGAATT
>CAZTWR010000325.1:0-1910 GCA_964618055.1 uncultured Pirellulales bacterium
GTAGAGCGTCACGTTGCCAACGTGAATGTCGTGGGTTCAAATCCCATCACCCGCTCTACGGAACTATTATAAAGGATTATAGGGTATATAGTATCGGCGAGTTACCGGCTAAGCAGTAGTTTGGCGTTGGTCGTCGATATGTTTAAAAAAATGCTGAAATTCGGCTAAGGGAAGCTGTTTTCCTGACGCCTTTTTGTTTATTATTTCCGAAACAGCGTCGGGAATTGAGCGACATGATTTCAGAACTGCGAAGATAGAATCATTTAGGAGTACCTAAATGGGTGAAGAACAACAATCTACAGCATTGAAGAACACAGTTACAATTGAAGAAGCAGGGCCTTGTAAGAAAAAAGTCATCGTGGAGATTCCGGAAGAGGCAATAAAAAATGCCACTGATGAACAATATGAGAGTTTGCGCAAAGAGGCCCTCGTGCCGGGTTTTAGAAAAGGCCGAGCACCCCGTCGGCTTCTGGAAAAAAGGTTCGGCAGAGAAACAACAGAGCAAATTAAGCTGAAATTATTAGCCGAGGCAAGCGATTCAGCCATCAAGGATAATAAACTGGATGTTCTTCGCGAGCCGGATATTGGTTTTGAGAAGATAGAGCTGCCGGCTGAGGGACCATTAAAGTTTGACTTCGAGGTCGAGGTGCGTCCAGAGTTTGAGCTGCCTGAGCTGGAAGGTATCCCGGTAAAAAAGAGAAAACTGGAAGTTACAAACGAGCAAATCGAGGGGGAAATTGAGCAGTTACAAAAATACGCAGGCTTGTGGTCACCGCGGCAAGGCGGTGCGGCTATTGAGCTTGACGACCAGATAATAGCTGACGTGGTTCTAAAAGCTGAGGGCGTCGAACAAGAGCAGAAGCTTGACAATATCGAGGTATATGTGAGGCAGAGTGGTTTTGTCGGAGCGATTCCGGTAGAAAAGCTCGATGAGCTGCTGGTTGGCGCAAAGGCAGAAGAGACAAGGAAAATCACCGTCGAAGTTCCAAAGACGTATTTTCGAGAGGAGTATCGCGGCAAGAAGGTGGATATTGAAATTGCCGTCAAAGATATTAAATGGCTTAAGTCTGCTGAGCTGAACGAGGATTTCTTCAAGAGATTTGGTGTCGAAAATGAGGGTGAGCTGCGACAGAAACTGCAGGATAGTCTGCAGAGCCGTCTGGAGCAACAGGTGCAGGGCGAGATGGCCGAGCAGATTTACAAATACATGCTCGACAATACCAGTTTTGACCTGCCTATGGATGTGGTTGCAGAACAGTCGACTGCGCTGCTGCAGAGACAGTATTCCAATCTGATGATGCGCGGATTGAGCCGCGAGCAGATAGAGGAACAAATGGAACAGTTGCGGGCAGGTAGTGAACAACGGGCCAAAGAACAGCTCAAAACGTTCTTCATAATGGATAAAGTCGCCGAGAAGCTCGAGATTGACGTGAGCGAAGAGGAGATTAACGGTCATATCGCACAATTGGCCATTCAGCGGGGACAGCGTCCCGAAAGGATGAGAGAAGAGATGGTGCGCGATGGCTCGTTGACGCAGTTCAGATTACAGGTCCGGGAGGATAAATGCATCGTCAAATTGCTCGAATCGGCAAAGATAACAGAAATCGAGCCTGAAAAGAAAGCTAAGAAAGCCAAAAAAGCCAAGAAAACCGCCGAGACAGCTGCGAAGAAAACAGCCAGTAAGACAGCTACTGCAGAGGAGAAACGGTCTGAAAAGCGCAAAACAACAGCCCAAAAAAGAAAACCAAAGAGCAAAAATATCCGATAAGGTATTTGAATATTGATAATTGATATCCCTGCCTGCTGTTGGCAGGGGCAAATTCTACAATCAATTATATGAAGGAAGTAATGAATGTTTATTGAACGTCCAGCAAAAGATATTATCAAAAACACCGAAGTGTTCAGCCAAT
>CAZTWR010000326.1:0-1910 GCA_964618055.1 uncultured Pirellulales bacterium
CGGACATCCCTAGTTTCAAGCTGTTTTGAATTATTTGCCATAGCTATTACTCTGTCTAATTAACGTAAACATTACGGATATATTTCGGCTTTCGGATGAGATTTGTCAACAGTAAAAAACAGTAATTACCATCAAAAAACATTAAATAATTGTCTTGAATGAAGCTAACTCTTGGAGTTATAAAGAGTTATATGACAGCAAAAATTTCAAAAAAAACTTATTATTTGCCAGAATTTTTAACTGAATATTTCAAGCAATGGTGTAAACCTGGAATGGGTTATAGCACGAAAATGGCGGGAGCTATGCTTTTTTATATGACTTTACCTGATGATTTACGTAGAATTTCTGAGCGCCTTGCGCATACTAAAGATATTGAACAGGCAATAGAACAATTAAAATCCACTATTCAAGAAACAGACGACGAGCAACTTGAATTATTATGGGCTAATGTTGAAAAAATTGCTAAAAAAATGGGCGTAAAACTAAAAAAATAAAGGGGGTTGAGATGAAGAAGACTCCATACCAAACATTGTCTAAAGTGGGTATATTCTTCTCCGTTTTTGCAATCATAGTGCTGATTTTATATTCGGCTGATATTTATGACAGTGAAACCACTCTCGAAAAATCCATACGATTTGCTGGCACAATAATTACAATTATTGGCTGTTTTATCTGCCTTCTGTGCAGTTTAATTTTACAGTCGATTGGCTTGGTACTTGAATCTGTTCGAATCGAATATTGCCAAGGATGTAGCAAACCCTTCGACAAACTTGATCTCAAAAAAATTGATTCCGGCCAAAAACTTTGTCCTGAATGTATTGATAATCTAAATAAAAAATCTTAATCCCACTCCGGCACCGGGGCGAATTTCTCTATCAATTCATAAACGCGGTCGCCGTATCTATTCAGCACTTTTTGCCGCCATTGGCTGAAAGGCATACTGGGTTCTTTGCCTTCGCTACTGAATTCCTTACCCTTATCACTATGAAAGAGGTGACCACAAGTTACATCGGTGCGAAGCAAGACCCTGCCTGGGCATTGAGGATGTAACCATATTTTCAACGACCACTCAGGTCCATCAAAGCCATATTTACCAAGTTCCAAATCATCATAACCGCCGAGCTGCTCAAAGTATTTTTTCTTAATCATCCAAGCCAGGCCGATAAAGGCCATAGTTTCCTCAATTACCTTCCAGCTTCTTTGTGGTTTATAATTTGACCACCATTTCTCGTAAAAATTTTGGTTAAGATAAACAAAGGCATGAGGTATTGAATCCTTATAAATTTGCCAAGTGTTCAGGTTCAATCGTTTAATAATTGCAACGGCAATACTCCTATCATCACAGGCACATTTTAATTTGGTATCCCAACCTGCATCCATCGTGCAATGTGCATCTATATTAAATAGATATTGTCCTTGAGCTATCTGAGCAGCCTCATTTATTGATACTCGCCGGCCCAAGGGAGTTTTATGTTTTATTACTTCGACCCTCTTATCTTTTATGATATCATATTCACAGCCATCCAGGATTGCGATAATCTCAATTTTACCAGTTGCATTGGTGAATAAATTCTCGATTGTACGATTAAGGTAAGGCTCATTCCTGGCGGGGATGATAACGCTTGTCATTTCATCACAGACCGCCCAGTAATTGCGTGGGGGGAATGTTCTCAAATTTGGGTAAGTCTGTGGATTTGGACACCCTTCTTCGCTTGCCAGCCATGCTTTCGACTTGCGAAAACAGCCACAATATGGACACCTTTTGGTGGCTCTACAGGTGGTGCAGCACATTTGCCGTTCAATATATGTTCTCTTATCTATTTTTTTGAAGCCCGTCTTCGCTGCCCTTTTCATAGCCTTTGCAAAATTCTTCCCCATTTCTACAATAGATAATTGTTGATATGGCAATT
>CAZTWR010000327.1:0-1898 GCA_964618055.1 uncultured Pirellulales bacterium
ATTTCCCATCGCCGCCCAACGAGGTGACTATAGCTCCAGGTGGTCGCATATTGGTAGTCAAGAACCCTGATGCATTTGCCTGGCGATATCCAAGCGTGCCTTCAAGTATAGTTTTCGGTCCGTACGATGGCAAGCTGAACAACGGCGGTGAAAAAGTGCAGATTAGTATGCCCGGTGAAGAGGAAGCCAGCACTCGTTATTATATTCGTGTTGACCGGGTAGGTTACAGCGACGGCTCACATCCGCAGGATTGTCCGGGCGGCGTGGACCTCTGGCCGATGCAAGCCGACGGTGGGGGCAAATCGCTTACCCGCATCAGCACCACGCTTTACGGCAACAACCCAAATAACTGGCAGGCAGGCACACCGACACCCGGCTCGTAAATTCAGAAGCTAAGCCCGCCAGACTGGTCGCCAGGATTTATAAAGGCCGATTCTTAGAAAGGATCTGGCCTTTGCCTTTTTACTTCTTTCCTTACCTTTCTATCAGCGTTTCATCGACCTGCATACCGAAGTGCCTGCCGGCTTTCTCAATGTGGCCCAACACTTTATCGCCCGGCTTTAGCTCTGTTACCGAGAGTGCTTTTCCATCAGGGCTGACGAGGCGAATCGTCTCAGCATTTTGCATAACCAGACTTATCGGCTGACCTTCGGCTTTAGCCTCGATAAGCATCATGGGCCTTTTCTCAATCTTGTTTCTGCCTAAATATGCCGTCTGGCTTTTGCCTCGGAAATCTACCACCAGCACCTCGTCGCCGGCTTTCAAATCAGCCAGATACTTGGTTTTGCCACCCGGCGCTAAGGTATATGCGTGCACCGCACCGGCATTGACCCGGAACGGCCGAGACGCCACATAGGGATTATCGATGGATTCGGAATGCACCAAAAAGAAACCCGTAGCCGTATTGCCAACGAGCATACCCTCACCCAATCCCATTTGTGTGCAGGTATCGAGACAGGCTCGGTCGCCCATTCCAAGCTGCTTTGCCGCTGTGATGGTAGCTGTTACCAGAGGGACTTTCTCACTTATGCCGTGAATGATTTCTGCGGTTTTTTTAATCTCGTTTATATCGGTTGTGTTCAGCACAACGCCGTCAACGCCTCGTTCGAGTATCTCAACCATCAATTTGGCTTGCTCGCTGTTTCCAACCTGCACCATAGTATTTTTGCCGCGTCTGGCAAGCAGGTTTTCGATTGGGATAATCGTCCAGTCAAGCATTCGCAGCACAACGATTTTATTCTCCGGCAACGCCGCAGCTTTATCCTCGTCTGCTTTGTCGGCTATATCGACGAACTCAACATCAACTCCGGGCTTAATATCGCCGTTTTTCTCGACTGTTTTGATTTTGCCAAACTCTCGAACGGTCTGGCTTTTGCCATCCGGCAGGACAACCGCCTCAGCACCACTCTCAAGCGCAGCTATGGCAATTTCCTTTTTGTACGGAACCGCATTTACCCATAATTTTTTCATTGAACTTATCTCTTATACATCATGTGCACGACAATTTTAATTTTGCAGTGCTGCAACTGCTTCTTCGACGCTGGTGCCGTTATGAACCATTTTGCAAAGGGCCTCGATTATCTTATCTGGTTTTTTGTGCTGGAAAGCATTTCGGCCGATAGACAAACCCCTTGCGCCGGCTTTTAAGGCCCCTTCGACCATTTCGAAAATATCTTCGTCGCTTTCCATTTTTTCTCCGCCGGCAATCACTACCGGCACGGGACAACCGTTGACTACTTCAGCAAAACTATCAATGCTGCCGGTATAGGGCACCTTGATAATATCGGCGCCTAATTCTGCGCCAGCTCTTGCGGCGTGCTTGACATTTTTAACGTCGAATTCATTTTTGATTTTCGGCCCGCGGGTGTACATCATCGCAACAAGCGGCATCTGCCATT
>CAZTWR010000328.1:0-1881 GCA_964618055.1 uncultured Pirellulales bacterium
CCTTCACCTTCATTGTATTTGGTGTTCAAGGAAACCAGGCTGACTGCATTTGCATCGTGCTGGAGCCTGCTGAACTCCTCCATGTTCATATCCAGTTCTTCAGCCGTTTCTTTTTCAGTGGGCTTGCGGCCAAGGTGGGTTTCGAGCGAATGTACAGCTTTGGTCAGTTGGTGGGCCCGGGCACGGACTAACCGAGGCACCCAGTCCATACTCCGTAACTCATCGAGAATGGAGCCTCTTATACGAGGTGAGCAATATGTCTCAAACTTTACGCCTCTGGTGGGGTCGAAAGCATCGATGGCGTCCATCAATCCGAAAGTGCCGGCACTGATAAGGTCATCCAACTCGACCTTTTCAGGTAGTTTGCTGCGTAACCGTTCGGCGGTATATTTTACCAGGAACCTGTAATGCTCCATAAGTAGATTGCGGAAATGGGTATCTCTAGTTTTATGAAACCGCTCCCATATTTGGTCAATATTGAGTTGTTGTTTGGTTTTCACAGGATTCCTCCATGAGATTCTATGACCCCAAAAAGTTTCACAAAGCCAGTTTTAAGTCCCATAAGTGCCAGCATTTTTCTCACCTTCTGATTCTCCGCCTGCACCCACGGAGAAAACACCCACCACATTCCTTATCGACTTTCCAGCCGATAACTTTAATCAGCAACTTTCTTAAAAAGGCTTTCTTTCCCGCAAAAGCAGCGAGATATTCGGCAGGACTTGTCGCTGGTTATCACCGGAACTTCTGCTTGACGCCGGCAGTCTTCTCCTTTTGTCGTAACTGAAACGCTTCGTTTGCCATTTGTCTTTTCGCTGCTTACCGCCGAGTACGCCGAGTTTTATTTTTGCCTTTCAATTTTCTTTGTGTTCTATGCATTCCCTATGGTTAATTTTTCCCTTATCCGCCATACATTATTCAAAGATTGAAATCATTCCCTGTTTCTGCCTGAGCAATTCTGCTGCTACTCTTTGGTTGAGCGAATTTTCCAAAAGCTTATTTATTTGCAACTCGAGATACTCATTTCGATTCTCTTCAAGCAGCCCTTTGGCATATTTGTCTATTGTTGGCCGGGCCTCTAAGCTGCCGGCAACACCAAATTTGATATTTTTAGTATCGCAGAACAGAAGACGTTGGCTTCGGGTGTGCTCATTGATTGCATCGTTTAACAGGCTGCTAAACTCGTCTACCTCTAAATCCTTCGGAATAAAACCGAGACTGTGAATATTGTTTATGTTTTGGATAAGGATTTTTTGACGACTCTGTGTGAACTCAATTATCTTAACGAGCAGTTCAGCGATATTATCTGTTATCAATGACGTCAGGTTCATAAGCAATCCTTCCTATTGAGCTTACGTTCTGGCAAAATGTCTTTAAAAAAACAGCAATTTAACACCCGCTTTCGTATTATGTTTTTCATAATTAACTTTCCCCCCGTGAGTGAGGGCGAGAAAAACAAGAAGGATAGTCTGTGAAAAGCAAAGCTATGTTTCTCATCCTTGACCTTTTTATCCTTTTTTTGAACCCCTACATTAAGGTGAAAGTAAAATAACGAGAGATACAACCTTTTTCCTTTTACCTTTTTCCTTAAGCTCAAACTTCCAACGTATGACTAATTATTTGATTCCACTTAAGCTACCAGGCTTCGCCTGGAATCAACCTGTTCATTATTTAGTTATTTTTCAGAATGCGAGCTATGTCCCGCTATTTTGCCGACGGGCTCTTCTTTGTTTAAAATCCGCTTTATTTCCCAAAGGGTTTTTGTTTTCTTAAGTTCTATGATTTTTGATAATTTTTCGAATACTGACTCGTCATACAGCCGATGCCCACCTTCGGTCCATTGTGCCTCACGAATAAGTCCCATTATCGTGTAGTTATGAATAG
>CAZTWR010000329.1:0-1868 GCA_964618055.1 uncultured Pirellulales bacterium
TAGCAGAGACAGATGCGCTAAAACAAACAGCGGCTGATATAGCGATGCACATTACCGCAACGAAGCCGTTGGCGCTGGATAAGGATGGCGTTAGCGCCGGGACAATCGAGAAGGAAAAAGCTATTTTCGCTGAGCAGGTTAAAAATAAGCCTTCAAATATCATTGAAAAAATCGTCGAAGGCAAGATGAAGAAGTTCTTCGCTGAAAACTGCCTTGTTGAGCAGCGATTTGTCAAAGACGACAGCAAAACCGTTAAGCAGGTTTTAGATGAGGCTACCAAAGAGTCTGGCGGCGAAGCGAAGATAAAGAGATTTGTGCGATTCGAAGTCGGGTAGCAGATAGAAAAAAAACAAGAAGAATTAATCACAAAGAATGTTGAGAGCACAGAGGAAAATTAAGAATAAAATGAAAGAGAAATGGATTCCTGCTCCTTCGGCCTAGTTCGACTCTTTCGGCTACGCTCAAGACAGGTTCGCTCACCACGGGCTTCGCTCCCTGCTTCGCTAAGGCTACGCAGGGCAAGCAGGACAGGTTCCGCAGGAATGACAATATTAAAAATCTCTGTGGTAAAAAGGGAAGATGGCGAAGAGCAAATATAAGCGGGTGCTGCTGAAACTTTCGGGCCAAAGTTTTTGTAAGCACGGGGAGTTTGGAATTGATAGGGGTGCGCTTGAGTCGATTGCTAAAAGGATATCAGAGATTTGCAAACTCGGGCCGCAGGTCGCAGTCGTAGTTGGGGCAGGTAATTTTCTGCGAGGAGAGAGCTTCTCACAGGTCAGCGGTATACCCAGAAACACAGCTGATTATATGGGAATGCTGGCCACCATTATCAACGCCTGTGCGCTGCAGGAAACTCTTGAGAAAACGGGACAGCCAACGAGGGTCCTTAGCGCTATCGAAGTTGCAGCGATGTGTGAGCCGTTTATCCGAAGACGTGCCATTCGTCATCTTGAGCGGGGAAGAGTAGCGATATTGGCTGGCGGAACCGGGAATCCCTTCTTTACAACCGATACCTGCGCGGCACTTAGAGCAACAGAGCTCGATGCAGAGCTGCTGATTAAGGCAACTAAGGTAGACGGTGTCTACGACGATGACCCCGAGAAAAATCCAGATGCGAAGCTGTTTGACAAATTATCTTATTCCGATGTGTTGAAGAAGAACCTTAGAGTAATGGACCACTCGGCAATAAGTCTTTGCCGAGACAACGGTATCGCTATTATTGTTTTGAATATTTTCAAAGAGGGTAATATAACCAAGGCCATTTGCGGTGAGCAGGTCGGTACCTTAATTAGTTAATTGCGGAGATTGAAGATGCGAACCGGCGAAATAGTCTCTGAGAGCGAATCCAGAATGAAGAAGGCGGTAGAAATTCTGCAGGATGAGTTAAAAGCCGTTCGGACCGGAAGAGCTTCGACGGGGCTGGTTGAGAATATAAAGGCCGATTATTACGGGACACCAACTCCAATTAAAACAATAGCAGCTTTGTCAGCACCCCAACATGATATGATTGTAATTAAGCCGTTCGACCCAGCTTCAGTCAGGGAGATAGAAAAGGCAATCAAAAACAGCGATTTGAGTATTGCACCTATTGTGGACAGGAACCTGATAAGACTCAGTGTTCCGCCACTTAGCGAGGAAAGAAGAAAGGAACTTGTTGCCCAAGTCAAACAGGTGGGTGAGCAGACAAAGGTTAGTGTTCGTAACATACGGAGGGAAGCAAACAAGCAGCTCGAAAAGCAGCAAAAAGACAAAATTATCACCGAAGATGACCTGCAGAGCGGCAAGAAACAAATCGACGATATTACTCGAGAATACACCGACAAAGTTGATTCGGTAGTCAAAAACAAATCGGACGAGATAATGCTCGA
>CAZTWR010000330.1:0-1859 GCA_964618055.1 uncultured Pirellulales bacterium
TTTCTATTACTACTTTCCTGCAGCGATGAATGCTCCTAACAATGCACCGATTATTGTGCTTACAATCGGATTACCTGTCAAAGGACATGTACCGGAGGCACATTTGCCAAAGTGACCAACCAAAAAACCTATACTCCCGCCGATGAGTACACCTATGATAATTCTCATTTTCACTGCCTTCACTATTTTTTCTGTGCCCGCCGCGCAATTATCCTTGCCCTGTGAGATGTGTCGTGTACTATCTAACCGGGGTTGGCATACTGATAATAAATCAAATCACGTATTGTCCGAACATCCCTATCTGGCATTTTCTACCCTTGCCCAGCAAAGAACTTGGTTACTCTGGCGGTGGTTTTCGTTCTGGGATATATTCGCCACGTTCCACCTTAATCGTTTTCTCATTAATCTTAGTTGTGTAGATTGGAATTTGACTTGGCACAATCTTGTTTAACAATTTAACTGCGTTAGCGTAAGTGCTAAGGGTACGAGTTCCCAAGTAGATAGCTTTTATCCTGCCTTTAATATCAAAATATTTACCTTCCTCTAAATACTTGCTTTCGTCAATAATTCGATACTCAGATTCAAACTCCCAATGCTTGGTCTTATGTGATAATACATCCTCCGGCTTGGATCGCTCCAGTCTTACTACATGGGGCGTTGCACCCCAAGGTAATTTTTCAGAATACTTTACCTCATATATTTTTCCCAATCCCGAGAAATCGATCTCAAAAACTATCCCTTTATGTCCATCAGCATAATAAGACCACAAACGGACATCGCTCAAATCAGAAGACAAACTGCAAATTTTAATCTTATCAATCTCACCTCCAAATAATACTTCCACTTTCTTGTAAGTATTTCTCCGCAACTCAACTAAAGCTCTGCGCTTAGCTGGAGTAAGCGTACCGAACACCATCGGATAAACTGTTGTTTCAAAAATGCCCTCAAAAGGGTCGTTTAGTTCAGGGTAGATAGAGCAATGCAATCGCTGATTCAAGATTATATCGAGGATGTGCTCCAAATTTGCTAATGAACGATATTTGTATAGTATCATTTTGCTTCACCACATGAAAACTATAATAACAAAGAACTACCAAAGTTTTTTATCCCGTTATAATTCCTCTTGTTTTACAATTCTACCCAGACTGCGACATTTTGTCCACGACCACCCTGAGCTTGCCGAATGGTTACGAAACCATCACAAGATTAAGTTTTTCCCAAGCGCGAAAACATCGAGTCAATTGGCGAAAGGCTTAATCGCCAATTGTGAGTGCCTCGCCAGAACGCATTTGGTAAGCTCCCTTGACCGCACCTTAGTTCGAGAGAGTTATAGTTTAAATGAGATTGACTTGCTTGTGCTGCCTCCAGTTCGGCCCTCATTCCTACTTACTTCGTCGCTTCGCTCCTGCGTAATACTAAAGTTCCTCATAGCCGCCTCCGGCAGCAACAGCAACTTTAGGTAACCAACATAAGAATACCTAAGTATCTTAGGTATCACCCCCATTTTTTAAAAGCCCCCGCGGCGCCTGAGCGGAGTAAAATGCGCAGGGGGTTAAGAGTAAAAATTCGTTTTTTCTAAAAAATTTTACTCCTTTTCTCACATCGAGTTACAAGAATCGGGAATCGAGAATCAAGAGCATTTTTCGGCAAAATTGCGCAGGTTCGCCCTGCTAAGGGGGACGTCTTTTTTCGAAACGAAAGCCCCTTAAGGGAACAGCTATGAACAATGAACTAACGACTAATTTGCTGTTACTGCCTACTGCTCGGAAGCTGTTTTACCCGTATGCCTCCGGCATACTTACTAAAGGTTTCCTCGTTGCGGCCTTCGGCAGCAACAGCAAACGTTTAAATACCCCGCA
>CAZTWR010000331.1:0-1827 GCA_964618055.1 uncultured Pirellulales bacterium
GCCAAGTATAACGGCTTTAAGATATCCGGTCTGCGGGCCAGGCCTGTTGGTGTCAATACCGGCTTAAAAGATATAGAGCATATCGCAACGGCTTTGATTCATACAAAAGGCAAAGCTACCGGAACAATAGAGGAATGTGATTTAACCACCGAATACAAAAATCATGTCCTCAAATTCCTTCAGCCCATCAAAGATAAGCTAAAAATTGCCATTGATGCTTCAAATGGAATGGCAGGGAAAATGGTGCCGGCCATCTTTGGTGATTTGCCAATAGAAATCGTTCCTCTTAACTTCGAACATACCGGAAAATTCAAACACGAGCCAAATCCACTGCTTGAAGAAAATCTGGTGGAATTAAAAGCCACGGTAAAGAAAAATAAATGCGATTTCGGAGTCTGCTTCGATGGCGACGCCGATAGATTGATGATGGTCGATGAAAAAGGCCAAACCATCAGCTGCGATTTGCTGACTGCTTTGATGGCGACGTATTTTTTGAAGACCAATCCGAACTCAACGATTGTCTATGATTTGCGCAGCAGCTGGGCTGTTGTTGAAGAAATTCTCAAAAACGGCGGCACGCCGCGAAGAGAACGAGTGGGGCATGCTTTTATGAAGAAAGCCCTGCGAGACTCGCACGCTGTATTCGGCGGGGAGTTTTCCGGCCACTTCTACTATCGCGACAATTACTACGCTGATTCAGCCATGATTACCTTTGTGCACGTATTAAACATTGTCAGTGGCGCCGAAGTGCCGATAAGCGAGCTTATCAGGCCACTGCGAAGATACTATAGCAGCGGTGAGATAAACTTCAGAACCGAAGACAAGCAGGCAAAGATGGATGAGCTTGCGAAAAAATACAGTGACGGCCAAATCGACAATCTGGACGGTGTAACTGTTCAGTATAAAAACTGGTGGTTTAATTGTCGGCCGAGCAACACCGAGCCGCTGCTTAGACTGACTATTGAAGCAAAGAGCAAAGAACTGCTTGAGGAAAAGCTTTCTGAGATTGAAGCCCAGCTCGGCAGGCCGGTATGACAGTTTGGCCATCGCCGGAACGGCGACACAATAATATTTAGCCTCCAATTTATTGGGCAAATCCCAACACAATTTCGGAAAGGGGCGGAAACTATGAAGACCAAAAGGCGTTATCTCGTTTTAGCTGTTGTTGGAATTTTATGCGTTCCCGCTCTTGGCGAGGTAGAGTGTCTCTCGCCAGCTTATATGCCTGTATTACCTGACTTGTCAGAATCGGCAGAGATAGTGGTTATGATTTCGCCGTGCAAATTGAACATAGACAGTCCGGTCTGGGAGGAACTCGCAGACAAAGTAAATCGAAAGATTACAGAGGCAGCTATTAAAAGGTACTCCGGGCCTATTCGTGGCAGTCTCATGGCCTCAAATTTGCCTATATCGATTCTTAGAATTGATATAGATATGTTAACACTCGGTGATTTGCAACGGTACGTGCTACGTATTCAAACATCGTTGGCTACCGAAGTTTCTTTGGCAAATGAGTCAAAACGTTATATGAAGGCCGATATCTGGCGGACCGAGCCGGTGATGCAGGTAATATCCATCGAAAATATGCCTGCTGAAGTAACTGACGTAGTATTGCGTCAGGTTGATAAATTTATTGAATCTTACCTTGCAGCCAATCCTCTAAACAAACGGCCTTGCGATGCAAATGACATTAGTGAAGTTGCGAAAGAACAGCTCAAACCGGCCGCTAAACCGGCAGTGGCTAAATATAAATATGTTGCATCAAAAAACAGTAAGGTCTTCCACAGGCCCGATTGCAGCTCGGCAAAGAGAATCAAACCGGAAAAT
>CAZTWR010000332.1:0-1807 GCA_964618055.1 uncultured Pirellulales bacterium
AAGCTGGCTGTTGATTTGGTCAGGAAAATGAATTTGCCCTTTGCTGTTGTCATTAATCGCTATGACATCGGCAATGACAAAGTGGAGAAATACTGCAGGGCTGAAAACATAGACATCTGCCTGAAGCTGCCGGACGACCGACGTATCGCCGAGATATACTCAACCGGCCAGATGATTGTAGATGTATTAGGTGAATATAAGCAGCCATTTTCAAAACTTTGTGAATACTTAGATACCCTAAAGGTAAAGCTTAATGAAAAGAGATGATTTTGAATTCGGCGCAAGAATAACCCGTGACCTGCAGGCTCGTCGTGCAGCACGCAAAATCCTCGGCGTTGAAGAAGACGTGACTAAAGAAGCATTGAAAAAAGCATACAGACGGGTATCGTTGAAGTATCACCCGGACCATAATCCGAACGACAACGACGCAGACAAGAAGTTTGTGCTCGTCAACTGCGCATACGAACTTTTGGCGGAAGATAAGCCTTGTCAGAGGCTATTGGAGGAAATCAAGTTATGGCCCGGCGTCCCGGAAGATGATAAATATAAACTTGATAATCCCTGGGGACACTTTTTGTGGTGGCGCGAAAAGTTTTTTGGCTAAACCCCGTTAGAAACTCAGTGAAAAAACAGGCTAATAATAATGATATAAATATGACACAAAAAGCAAAGTTTCTAACGGGGTAAATATTGGATTTGCTGGTATGGACAAGTATTTACAATCCTGCAAAACGGAATTTTGGAAGAATGTTTTCAAAGCCGAGTTAGACTATATTCTGCGGGAATTAAACGGCACTAAAGATGTTTTAAGTGTTGGCTGCGGCCCCGCAATTATAGAAACAGGTTTGGCCGAACACGGTTTTAACGTTACTGGGCTGGATGTTTCCAGAGAGGCCTTAGACCAGGCACCGGACGGCATAAGAACTGTAGTAGGCTCTGCGGAAAAGATGGATTTCGCAGATGCTTGTTATGACGCTGTTATCTATGTCGCCTCTTTACAGTTTATTGAAAAGTATAAAGAAGCCATTAAGCAAACTGCTCGTGTTCTTAGAACAGGCGGCAAACTTTTGGTCATTCTGCTTAATCCTGAGTCCGAGTTCTTTAAAGAAAAAGTCAAGAACCCAGCTTCTTACGTCAGCAAGATTAAGCACACAGATTTAAGAGAGATTGAGAAAACAATTGCAGAATATTTTTCCGTTCAAACTGAATATTTTTTAGGAATCAAGGGCCGGCAGATTCTTAAAAGCCAAAATCCTAATTTAGCAAGTCTTTATGTTATAAAAGGAAAAAAGAAGAATTTCGTATAAAGGCAATAGTAAGTTGAAGGAAATAGTGGTCATAAGCGGTAAAGGCGGCACTGGAAAAACGAGCATCGTTGCGTCATTTGCTGCACTTGCGAAAAATGCTGTGCTGGCTGACTGCGATGTGGATGCTGCGGATTTGCACTTGGTATTAGAGCCGGATGTAAAGCAGACCCAGGATTTTAGTGGTGGCAAGCGAGCTTCTATTATTACAGAAAAATGCATCGGCTGTGGCAGATGCGAGGAAGTCTGCAATTTCGACGCTGCTGTATTCAACGGCCCTGCCAACGATGTTGTCGAAAGAACTTACACGATTGATTCCATTGCGTGTGAAGGATGTAAAGTGTGCGTGGAATTCTGTCCGGTTGACGCAATAGAATTCAAAGATTCCGTTAACGGCCAATGGTTTATATCAGATACAAGGTTTGGCCCTATGGTGCACGCCAAACTCGGAATCGCCGAGGAAAACAGCGGCAAGCTCGTCAGCTTGATTCGCAAAGAGGCAA
>CAZTWR010000333.1:0-1802 GCA_964618055.1 uncultured Pirellulales bacterium
CATACTCTTTATTTTCATCATCAAAATGTCCAAATTGCATTTTATAATCTCCCAAAATAACATGTGTGGGGTACAGGTGTGCTGTTTACACTCTTTGTACAAACAATGGTCGTGTTTGTTACAGCATTACATCTTTTTCTATAATGGTCGATTTGGATGCGCCTTGATATAGTCGATGAGTTCATCCACCTGTGTAAAAGCGAGTGCACAACTGGTATCGGCTGCGCCATAAAAGATCGCAATTCTTCCGGTTTCGGCATCCTGCAGTGTGGCACAGGGGAATGCCACATTTGGAACAAACCCCGTCGTCTCATAAGGCTCCTCCGGAGTCAATAGGTAATTCTCACAATCCACAATCACCTTGGAGGGGTCATTGATATCCAATAGCGCTGCACCGATGCTATAAATAAATCCGCTGCAAGTAGTGCAAACGCCATGGTAAATTAATAACCATCCTTCCGTAGTTTCAATCGGTATTGGCCCCGGACCAAGTTTGGTGTTCTTCCACCAGTAATGGCTGGTCTTCATCACCAATCGATGTTTGCCCCAGTAGGTCATATCCGGGCTCTGACTCAAATAGATATCTCCGAATGGGGTATGGCCCATGTCGCTCGGACGGTTCAGCATAACAAAATTGCCATTTATCTTTCTCGGGAACAAAACACCATTGCGATTAAACGGCAAAAAAGCATTTTCGAGCTGGGTAAAGGTTTTAAAATCCTTTGTTTTTGCGATACCGATAGTGGGCCCGTTAAAGTAATTACACCATGTAATATAATACGTCCCCTTAATCTCCACCAATCGCGGGTCATAACCGTAAAGGATAGGCTTTGCTGGGGAGCCGTCTTCATTGAGAAAGCTGATAATCTTTTCTTCAATCTCCCAATGAATCGCATCTTTGCTTCTGCCCAGATGCAAGTTTGGATATCCATTTTTATGGTCGGCCCGGAAAACACCGATGAACTCGCCCTTATAAGGTATGACCGCACTATTGAAGATTCTGCCGCCGTCTTTGAGGACCCGTCTTTCAATGACTGGATTCTTGTCGTATCGCCACATTACATCGTGACAGTCTTTAGGTTTGTCCTGCCAGGGTATCTGGGGTAATGGCTCGCCGATGATTGTCTTTTTCACTGCGTCCCCTTTCGTGTTCAATGTATATCAATTCTTTATTGATAACTAAACTGTTGCGATTTCCTCTCCGGCCTCTTTGCGTCTTTCTGTTAAGTCGGCTCCAATCTGTGCAACGCGTTTATCACTTAATGGGTATATAAGTGATAATATAATTGACACAACACCAAGTCCGGCAGGAATCAGGCTGAACAGCAAAATCAAACCTTTCAGGCTCTGCGAGGATTGCGCCTGATTAGGTTGAAATCCGACTTGAGCCATTAGATTGAGCGCAACAAAAGCACCGAAGGCCCATCCGATTTTCTGCGACATAGTCGAAGCGGAAAAGATTAAACCCGTCGCCCTGCGTCCGCGCTTCCACTCAGCATAATCAGCGGTGTCTGCATACATCGCCCACAGCAGAACACTGATCGGTCCGCCGCTCATCGAGCCGACAATTTGGAGCAGGAAAATCAGGCCGATTTGTTCGGCACGGAGAAAATAAAAAGCAGCCGTACTTGTTATTGCGATAACGAAAAGGATGACAAAGGCCTTTTTCTTGCCGACTACCTTCGCAAACCAGCTCACAAATACTACTCCAATTAACGCTGAAAGCTGCCCAATTGTATTGAATGCTGACACCAATGCTTCAAAACTATACGTTTTGGTTGTCAGGAATGGTAAAGACAGTT
>CAZTWR010000334.1:0-1782 GCA_964618055.1 uncultured Pirellulales bacterium
CAACAAACAGCTCCGTTTTAACCTCATCGTCTTGTTCAATTTCGAGTTGTTGCAATAGACGCTGGGATGAATCCAACTGCCCCATTAAAGACAACAGCCTGGCGGTTTTTAGCCGAACATCCCTGTTCTGGTCCGAAACCAAATTGACCAAAATAGGCCCGAGTTCAACGGGTAATTCTGATTTTGTTCCTACACGCCATTGAGAAACCTTTTCCAACGCCCACAATCTTACTATCTCTTTGGAATCACCCAAATGCTCAGCCAAAAACCGACCTTTGGCAGTATCATCACTTATGCCGTCATATATCTTATCCAATGCCGATAAATACAGCTCTCGCCACAAGCCCAATTCAGTCTCCAGCTTGTGCATCTGCGCTTCCTGGCGAATCAGCCAATCCCGCAGGAATTCATCCCTGCCTTTGCGTTTTAGCTCATCTATAATTTGCTTGCGCGTTTCAGCATCCTTGCCAACCGGTATGCCCAGCGAATGCAGTGCCTTCTCTGCCTCCGCCGCTACTTGTATTTCAGAATCATCAAGCAGCGAAATCAGCTTAAATATCGCCCTCATATCCGGCTGAAGTTTCAATGCATATATTGCATTCAATTTCGCTTTGGTCGGCAGTGAGCTATCTGTTACCATTTTTTCAAGCGGCTCGGATATCTGCTCATACTTGAAAAGCAAGGTTGCCTCAGCAGCCAATTTGGCCTCGGCAAAATCCTTTGTGGTCAAAATCTCAAGTAGCGGCTGAATAAAATCAGCTTTTGCTTTTATGGATTCCTGCATCCCCCTGGCCTGACTCAATGCCTTACAGACAGCCACTCGTGCAGCACTATTTTCTGCCTGCGCCAGTGCTGCAAGTAGAATTTCCCGGGCCAGCGGGTCCTCGCTAAACAGCATTACTGTTGCTGCATCGATGCGCATCTGTTCGTTTGTGCCTTTGAGCAAGGCGTCCTTGTTGATTTTCAATTGCCTGCCAAGTTCGGTCTCGGCGGCTGTTTCATTAGCCAGCAAAGCTGGTTTGTCCTGACCAATGCCAGCCTGCTGACAACCTATCGTCAATAGCAGCATTACCAGATATAATCGTTTTGTAACCATTGCGATAACCTTAAGCAAAATCCGGCTTTTTAACTTGGCTATTCTCATAATAACCCCCACACTCTACTCAAGTCAAGACTCGTATCTCGATTCTCCTATCTCGATACTCGACGAGCATCCAGCACCGACATTCGAGTTTTAAGGCCTTGGGTGGAACTTTTTGTGAATCTCTCGCAGTCTTTCCTGGTCAACGTGTGTATAAATCTGGGTAGTGGCTATGTCCACATGTCCGAGCATTTCCTGGACGCTTCGCAAATCAGCACCACCGGCTAACAGATGCGTTGCGAAGCAATGCCTCAATGTATGAACGGTTAAATTTCTTGGCATACCTGCGCGAATCGCATATTTTTTGATTAACCTCCAGATTTCAATACGACTCATAGGCCGACCTGTCCGGGAAAGCAGTAGAAAATCACCGCTGAACGGCTTGACCAATTTGGGACGCAATTCCGCCAGGTACTTAACTGTCGTGGCTATAGCCACTTTGCCAACCGGGATTACCCGCTCTCTATTACCCTTGCCCAGGCAGCGCAAGTAGCCGATGTCAAGGTTCAAATCACTCGTTTTCAGGCCGGCTAACTCG
Source organism: uncultured Pirellulales bacterium (assembly GCA_964618055.1). Lineage (GTDB taxonomy): Bacteria > Planctomycetota > Phycisphaerae > Sedimentisphaerales > Anaerobacaceae > CAYYFT01. The sequence continues at coordinate 1,680 of CAZTWR010000334.1, forward strand.
CTGGCGCGTATCCCCGTCGCATAGAGCAATTCGAGCATTGCCTTGTCGCGAAGGTAAAAAGGTTCGTCCGGACAAACAGCGTTAATAATACTGATAACCTGTT
>CAZTWR010000335.1:0-1776 GCA_964618055.1 uncultured Pirellulales bacterium
TAAGCTCAGCTTTAAAGGCATTATGCTCTATGAGCCATTTGTTCTGCTCGGCAATAGTAGGAGGTTTATCACTTTCGGTCTTTGCCGTTACAAAATCCAGCCATTCCTGATGATAGTCGTCTTGTAAATCAGTGGTAAAAACTGCCGGAATAAGCCAGTATTCTTCGGGCTTGAAAGCACGGATTTCTCTTTCCTTCTCAACTATCATTTTGACCGCAACCGACTGCACACGTCCTGCAGAAAGCCCTCTGGCGACTTTTTTCCACAGCAGAGGACTTATCTGATAGCCGACTATCCGGTCGAGGATTCGCCTCGCCTGCTGTGCCATAACCTTGTCCATATCAATTCTGCCCGGCTCGGCAAAAGCTTGCTTTATCGCCGATTGCGTTATAGCATTGAATATCACACGGTAGGTTCTCCCTTCCGGAACACCGAGAATTTGCGCCAGATGCCAGGCGATTGCTTCGCCCTCACGGTCGAGGTCCGTCGCCAGGTAGAGCTCTCGACACCTCTTTGCCGCCGCCTTTAGGGATATTGCTGTCCGTTTTTTGCCTGGAGTTATCTCGTAAGTTGGCTCGAAATCGTTTTCTATATCAACGTTAAGGCCCTTCGAAGGCAGGTCACGAACGTGACCCATCGATGCCTTTACTTCAAAGCCCGAGCCGAGATACTTATTTATCGTTCTCGCCTTCGCCGGCGACTCTACAATCACCAATGATTTCTTATTTGAACCCGACTTCACCATTTTTTCATCGCAGAGCACAGAGAGACCAAAGAGATTGTTAATATTGTCATTCCTGCAAAGCAGGATGTTACTCACTAATCAGCCGTTTCTGGGGAGAAATTTAGTAATGGACAAATACAGATGAGTCATAGAGATGTCAAGGAAAAACAATAATACCCCAGTTTTTCTATGTACTCTCATTAAGCAGACATGTTTAAGGTCCGTTTTACCTAATGGCCCATTAATTATTCTCTCTCATTTATCTGCAAGCAACTCATACTCTTGACTGAGTTTAATGTTTACCAAGCTCCAATCCGAAGATGTCTTATAAAAGTAAAACTCCCATGTAAAAGGCACAAGCTCGGACTTAAGTACATAAACCAGCCGAACAATGCAATCTCCATATTTTTGCTGTTTTATAAACTCGTAACCCAATAACTTACCGTGCGCATCAAGGGTCGCTTTTGTTTGCGATTTTAAAACCTGCACTTCTTGCGGCTTGGCTCCCTTCAACCATTCAGTAAGAATTTCATCATAGGATTTATCAACTTCCCCTTTGAGCACACCTGCCAGAAACGTCTCTACCTTTTTCTGACAATCTAACTGTTTGGGAACAGCTACGCCCCAAAGCACTAAACCCAAGACAACAACCACCACCGCAACAGCCATCACGATTTTTACATTTTTCATTCTCAGCTCCTTTCATAATTGGTTTTTAAAACATTTGCTTTTTGAGTATCGCTCTCTTTTATATCAATTTTGCCAATAAGGGTTTTAATTTTCGAATAGCGTTGCCGCGATGGCTGATTGCATTTTTTTCTTCACGGGAAAGTTGTGCAACCGTTTTACTCAAGTGCGGCACAAAGAAAATCGGGTCATAGCCGAAACCGTTCTTGCCAGCTTCTTTTTCAGCTATAACACCTTCCAGCCTCCCTTCGGTTTCGGCCAACACTTTTTCCGAACTCGACAGACACAGACAGCACACAAATCTGGCTGTTCTTTCCCTCGACTTTACTCGGGATGGTGAGCTTGTCGAACCATTTTCCTTTGGC
>CAZTWR010000336.1:0-1765 GCA_964618055.1 uncultured Pirellulales bacterium
TTCGCAATACACCATCGATATTGATTCTAACGCGACACTCACCGCTTTGGCCGGGTTCAATCAGGCATCTTTTCGGACACAGCTCGCACTGAACTTTCAATTTAAACCCCACTTCTTACTATGCATAGTAGGTTCCTTTCCAATTATAACAAATTATTATATTCTTACTACAGGTTAGAAGTTCTATCGAGGTTTGAGAGCTTGTATCGTGCTCATCCAAATACAACGGAGAGGGCGGGATTCGAACCCGCGGTAGGAACATGCCCTACACAGCCTTTCCAAGGCTGCTCGATAAGCCACTCCGACACCTCTCCAGCAAAAAACCAAAATACCCATTTTAAAGTCGTTTTTCAACTTTAAATTTCAACCTCTATATGCATATACTACAGAGCTTAATGGCAGATATATTAAAAATGCTGTAAATTCGAATAAACTTAGGAGAAATAAAATGAACGAAGAAGAAATCAAAAAAATAATCGAAGATACCTACGATGATTCAAAAGAAGATTCCTACCGCTCAATGATTAGGGACTGCTTCAGCAAAAACATGCGCTGGGTTATGATCGCTGTTTGGGTATGGTTTTTCATTTTCATGGTTCCGATTATTATTAGTGTCATTCTATTCTTTGAGACCGACCAGACCAAATTCCAGATTATGTATGCGGCCATCTTTGTTTGTTGTACCCTGAGCATTGGCTTCTTAAAGGTGCTCGCGTTGGTGATGCTCCAAAGACACAGCATTAAACGGGAAATAAAAAGGCTGGAGCTTCGCGTAGTCGAACTAAGTGAAACAATCAAGAACAAATAAACAGGGATGGTGGAATTGTTACTTAATCATTTTTTCGGCTTTGTATAATCCATCACTAAATTTATAACACCATCCCAAAATTCACAATTACTATAATTAAAGGAATTTACATAGCTTAAAAGTAACTCGAAAGGGATATTTTGAAGTATTTTAGTATAAGCTTCTTTTAAGATGAGCTGATTATTAGCTAAAACACGGAAACCTATTTTCCGTTTTTCAAGCTCTGAAATCTCTATTGAGTATTTTTTAATAATTTCCCCGACACAGTTGTCCCTCGATTCGAATTCTTCCCAAAAATTCCATTTTTGTTTTGTTAGTCCAGAGAAACACATCCACTCCGATTTTTCTTTTGGATGGACTGTCCCCATACTGCGTGCGTCTTTGTAGGTCCAAATGGACCACGAGACATCATATTTTTCATAAATCTCAAGAACATCCTCAAGCATACTTTCCTGGTGAGTTCTATCACCGGGGCTATACAGGGCACCGGTTTCTCCGCACCATACAGGACGTTTTAACCTTTCAAATATATCTTTTAAAGTAACATTTTCAAAAAGGGTATGTTCAATTCTTTCTTTTTGATTTTGCTTTGTATATAAATGTTGGTATAAAAATGGGTAAAAATGAAAACTACATGCGACATTTGGGTCTTCAAATGGTTCAAACAATTCAAATTGACTGGCGTACATATCACCTTCGACAAATAAAAGATGATTCTTATCAACTTTACGAATTTCACTAATAAGGTCTATAAAAAATTGATTTATGATTCTTTTATCCTGAATCACTACAACTGGTTCGTTTAGTAAATCATAAGCTGCCACCCATCTATTGGATGCATAGCGCTTCGCAATATATTTCCACAGCGATATAGTTCGCTTACGAAAATCAGCGTATTCCCAAAACAAACTTTCTCCTATCGCATTATCAGAATGCCAATCTGGATTTTGTCCACCC
>CAZTWR010000337.1:0-1765 GCA_964618055.1 uncultured Pirellulales bacterium
GAAGGAGTGTCGTCCTGCCGGTGATGAGCGCAGCGGGACTTATCTTCGGGCTGATTTATATTACCAGAGGCGGCCTGAACTGGCTTGAAACGATGGATGGATTTGTCAACGGCACGCGGGGTATAGCACTGCTGGGCATGCTGGAGTGTATGGTTCTGGGATGGTTGTGGCGAATCGGAATATTGAGGCGCCATGCAAACTCACGAAGCGACTGGAAACTCGGCAAATGGTGGGATTATATGATTCGACTGGTGATTCCAATACTGCTGGGTACGCTTTTCTTCTGGCAGCTTTTCGATGATATAAATAATGAGAATGGCTTTTTGAGAACTCCACAAGGTGAATGGATACTGCAGAACTGTATTGGTGTGGGTGTCTTAGTGCTGGCACCTGTGATTGCGGTTGTTCTCAGTTTGGTCAAAGGTCGTCAGAATGCTGAAATACTGCCGCACGAAGAAGGGGATTTGAAAACTAAAGCCAGGTTTGGGGGGACGACGGCGCTCGTGTTGGCGCTGATTCCGGCAGTGCTGTATGTAACGTCGCTTAACATTGCTATGTTGCCTTCGATAAAAAATATCATACTTTGGACACTGCCTGTCGGTGGGGTTATTGCGATAGTGTTAAGTAACCACATTGTAGAAAAGTGTAATACTTCGATTACTCAGGCATCGTGGCTGGCAAGATGGGCCGGGGTACTCGCAACGATAGATGTGAGTGTATTTATTGCAGCGGTTTTGTTTGACCTGACTGGTGAAGTGAAAATTGATAAATTAGAAGCGCCCGTTCACCATGAGTTAAGTGGTGTTTCGTATGTAATCCTTGCTGTGGTATTTCTGATTATGGTGGGCGGCCTGGGATGGTGTTTTTACCGCGGAGTAACGGCAACAGACAGATCTGCCGAATCGCAATCTCCTGATGAAGTCGACGACGAGGAACAGCAAACTTAAAGTTACAACTGCCCCTTATTTAGGTTTGAGGCCTTTGACATTATTGCCGGTGTATTTAGCGCAAGCCTTTTCCAAATCCACATTGCTTATATTCGCCAAGGTGCAGAGCCAAGCAAACACATCAGCAAATTCCTCCTCGTTATTTTGTTTGTCATTGGCTACCAGGGCGGTAGCAAGCTCACCGACCTCTTCTATGAACCACATAAAGGTGGCGGGGATTCCTCTTTCCCGGTCTCGTTTTTCGTATTTTTTTGAAATCAGGTGTTGAAATTCGCTAATATGCATGAGTAAATTACCCTTTCAACAAATCTGCGAGCCTTACTTTTTCAAAGACCCCTCTGGCCTGGACAATCACTTTTTCGTAGACTCGTTCAGTATTCTCTTTGGGTCAGGATGTTGTAGGCGCGGCTATCTAAGATATCTGCCAAGATTAAAAATACACAACGGTTCCTAATACTCAATTGTCCATTATCCATGATGTACTTCAAGTTGCAAAAGTTTTTCTATTGTGAAATATATAAAATTACAGAAAATGTATTTTCTGGAAGAACTGTGAAATTTCACAATTATTTCAAAAATTCAAAAAACTTGACACCTGAGGTATTATAGTATAGGATTCAGATACGATTTAACGCCTTTTTGGAGAGAGCGCTATGGCGTCGATAAAGCCGAGGATAAGTGTCGAGTACACTAAGAATGCAACTATTGTAACTTTTACCGATGAAAGAATTCTTGAAGAGAAGGACCTTCAGGCACTTCAAGAATCTATCATGTCTGTCATTGAGCAAGCAGAGCGGATAAACCTGATTTTAGATTTT
>CAZTWR010000338.1:0-1760 GCA_964618055.1 uncultured Pirellulales bacterium
CGATAACCATTCCGGATGACCCCAACAATATTTGGGGCCAAAATCTTCGCATCAATATGGGCGCCTACGGCGGCACTGCCGAGGCTTCTATACCACCGTATGATTGGGCACTTCTTGCGGATTTAAATAACGATGGCAAAGTCGATTCTAATGACTTGGCAGCGTTTGTTAACTATTGGCTTAGCAGTAGTGAGTGTATCCCGAGCGACCTTAATCGTAACCAGCTTGTCGATATGCTTGACTTCGCCTTGCTTGCACAGGATTGGCTCAAGCAAACAACCTGGCACGAATAACAAAATCTCCATATAGAGGAAGCTTCAATCAAATGCGCAGGCCGTAGCGAAGCGTAGATCCCCGCATGCTTGCCCCAGCATGTCTTAGGCCGGGGTTGTTGGCGGGGACCCAGTTTCCTTTTTCACACTCTTTTTGCTGTTGCATCCTCCAGTTCGGCCTTGTTTTTATACTTACTCCAACGCAATACGCTATACGAAATTAGTCAGCTTAAAGCGAAGCTATTAGTGGCTAAGCCACTATGGTCGAAGGTAAGTCTCTGCGGCGAGAGCTTGCTTTCAGAGCAGAGCTTGCCGAGAACACAAAGCCGACTAAAAACTCTGCGCTCTCAGCGTCCTCAGCGGTAAAATAAACCTGTGTTAATCTGGGAAATCTGTGGCCAACAGAAACTTCAATCAAATGCGCAGGCCGAAGCGAAGCGCAGATCCCAAGCTTTGCCGAGGGAGCTCAGTCACCTCAGTTAAGCCCGCCTAAAAACACCCCTGACGACTCGTGGAGGAAACTTCAATCAAATGCGCAGGGGTCTGCAAAATTTTTGTTTATTTCCGAATATTTTTGAACGTTTCTTACAAAAACCTGCGCATTTTGTTCTATCCTACTTTGCCCAAGCCACCCATTTTAAGGCGCTTTTGATTGAAATTTTTACGCATTGGCGTAAGCCATCTTGACGATTGCGAAAAAACCTGCGCATTTGACTGACAAAAATCTCCCCCATTTTAACACCAAAGCTTCACAAAGGCCAATTTCCCAACAATCTGGGCAACCTGCAGCTCTGCCATAGGTACAACTTAGGCCCCCAAAATCCCTCCAAAAAAACCCCGCAGCGAATCCTTTCGCCACAGGGCTATAAAAAATCTATCCACAATTTTACAGCTTTGCCTATCCGTCAGGAACTTCCAATGCCGTTATTGCGATCGAAGATCCCTGTCGGACTCTTCTACAATCTTGTCCAGCTTCTTCGTGCTCTTCTTGACCTTTCGTGGTACCTTCACCGCCACGCCGAGTCGGCCAAGCTCACCAGCCACCTCCGGCTGATTGGGATTAAGCTGGAAACTGCGGCTCAAATAATCCTTTGCCCGGTCCTTATCGTTCTTGCTCAAATAATAGTAGCCGATCTGCCTGTTAATCTTGGCCGAATTCGGCGCCAAACGAAGTGCCTGCTGATAACAATCCAATGCATACTCATCCAGACCTTGTCTCTGAAACGCCAATGCAAGCTGGAGAGACCCCGCTGCCGAAACAGAAGCTCGCCCTTTATACTCGTCCGCCAAGAGCCCAGCCTTGGTCGCATCGCCGCCCTCCAGCAACACCTTCACCCTCGCCGCCTGAGCTTGCTTGTGAGCAGGATCAAAACTCAAAGCAATATTATACTGACGCTCTGCCTTAGCCCACAGCCCATCAGCTTGATACAGCTGGCCCAGCTCGAAATGTGCGTCGGCATCTTCAAATTTACGCTCGATTGCCTTCAG
>CAZTWR010000339.1:0-1756 GCA_964618055.1 uncultured Pirellulales bacterium
CGTGGCTTAAAGGAAAATGTGATACTTGGTCATCTGATACCGGCCGGCACGGCTTTCAAACCGCATCTTGGTATTAAGGTCAAGCATCTTGTTGAAGCTCCGTTGCCGAAGGAATTTGCGGATATTAAAGAAGTTGAAGAGACTGAGGCAAAGGCAGAGGCCGCTATGAAGGAGGCCCTGGGAATTAAGTGACAGGTTAGTGATTGAGAACCGATGCTACTCTGCGTAGTAGCTACGCTACGTAGCACGAGAAATTAAAGTGGAAGTGAATTATGCCTACTATAAACCAGCTGGTCAGGCGGCCAAGGGCAAAATCGAAGGGCCGAAAAAGAGTATCTGAAATCAGTGGCTCACCGCAGAAAAGAGGCGTGTGTCTAATCGTAAGAACTCAAACGCCCAAAAAGCCGAACTCCGCTTTGCGAAAAATCGCTCGTGTCAGACTAACCAACGGCAAAGAAGTTACAGCTTACATACCGGGTATTGACCACAACCTGCAGGAGCATAGCACAGTTGTAATTCGCGGAGGCCGAGTCAGGGATTTGCCGGGCGTTCGGTATCATATCGTTCGTGGTGTACTTGACTGTGCTGGCGTGGCTGAACGCAAACAGGGTAGAAGTAAATACGGGGCGAAGGGACCAAAATAGTGAATCGTGGATGGTGAATCGTGTTTCGGTTGGAGATTCATAAACCACGCAACACGAAGGACGAAATTATGGCGAAAAAGTTTACCGCTTCAAGTCAGCAATTAAAGCCGGACCCTATATACAATAGCAAACTGGTATCAAAGTTTATTAACAGTCTGATGTGGGACGGCGAGAAAAGCGTCGCACAAAAAGTTTTTTATGATGCTATGGATATTATATCCCAGAGGATGAAGGGTGCCGATTTCGCAAAGGTTGCCGTTTCACAACAAGAGGGTAGCAAAGAGAGGCCCCCGAAAGAGGACAAGCGGGAACCCGTTGACTCCCTTGAGGTGTTCGAGACCGCCGTTAATAATGTAAAACCAGTGCTTGAAGTTCGTAGCAAACGTATCGGCGGGGCCAGTTATCAGGTCCCGATGCAGGTAAGACCCCAGCGCCAGCAGTCGCTTGCGTTTCGATGGATAATACAATCGGCTAGGAGCAAAAAAGGTAAGTCTATGTGTGAGCGTTTGGCCTCTGAATTGATAGATGCTTATAATGGGCATGGTGGTGCAATGACCACCCGGGAGAATGTGCACAGAATGGCCGAGGCTAACAAGGCGTTTGCTCACTTTGCTTGGTAAAAGCAGTCCCGCATCTATTAGGCGTGAGTCTAAGCTCAGTAGGTGCGGGATTTTTTTATTCATGTCTTGTGCCTTGGGCTTGGTAACCTATGTGCTGATCGAGCGATGAGGCACGAGACACGAAATACGAGAGGTGAATAATGCCGAGCACTTTGGAACAATCACGAGGGTTCCCAGGTCGCCGGGAATCGCGCCCCGGGGCCCTGCGCAATATCGGAATCATAGCTCATATCGATGCTGGCAAAACGACGGTAACCGAGCGCATGCTCTATTATACAGGCAAAACCTACAAGATGGGGGAAGTCCACAACGGCACAGCAGTTATGGACTTTATGGAAGAGGAGCAAGAAAGGGGCATTACTATAACTAGCGCCGCAACGAAATGTCCCTGGAAGGATTTTGAAATTAACCTTATCGATACACCTGGTCATATTGACTTTACTGCTGAGGTCGAACGGTCTCTGCGTGTTCTCGATGGCGCTGTAGCCGTAT
>CAZTWR010000340.1:0-1755 GCA_964618055.1 uncultured Pirellulales bacterium
TGTATGCGGCAGGTTCAGGATGTGTGCGCAAGGCTTGGGCTGTATCTGCTCAATTCACTAAATCCGTTTCGGCTGGAAGGTCAAAAGACGATAATGTATCGGATAATCGAGCAATTGGGCTGGGAGGTGCCGGATTGGATAATTGTACCCGGGGGAAATCTGGGCAATTCGAGCGCCTTCGGTAAGGCCTTTTCCGAATTAAAACAGCTCGGGCTGATTAAACGGATACCGCGAATGGCAATTATTAACGCCACCGGCGCCGATACGCTGACCGAGCTGGTCAATAATAAGAAACTGGCCTGGAATAATGGTAAAGTTGAGCAGACAATTATTGACGATTATTATGCTGATTTGACGGCTCGTGATTTTTCACCGCATACCTGTGCCTCGGCGATAGAGATTTCGCGTCCGGTCAATCTGAAGAAATGCCTGCGAACGATTGATATATGTAACGGAGTTGTGCGTGCGGTAACGGACGAGGAGATTTGCGATGCAAAGGCAATTATAGGTAAATATGGGTTGGGCTGTGAGCCGGCTTCGGCAGCGACGATTGCGGGATTAAAACACTTGCGGTCAGAAGGTGTTATCGAGGCCAACGAGCGTGTTGCCTGTGTGCTGACTGGTCATCCGTTAAAAGACCCCAATGTAACAGTTAACTACCACAAGGAAAAACAGGGCAAATTTAGTAATCCGCCTATAGAAGCACCAAACGAACTCAATGAAATAATCAAACTAATCGATTGATTATCTGAACATTCAGCAACGCCGTCAGGCGTCCTGTGGAGATAAGGTTGCGGAATGGAAGACAATCAGAGCAATGCCAAAAGAATGAAGGGTCTTATCATCTGTGGTGTATTGGTACTTTCGGCAATAAGCGCATCTTGGACACTTTCCGGCAGGCCGCTTAATAATCACGAGTGTTTTGTTTCGATTACTGCGCGGGAGATGATAGAAAACGGCGATTGGGTCTGGCCTACTTGTAACGGAGAGCCTCGTCTTCAGAAGACGCCACTATCTTATTGGCTTGTGGCAAGTTTAGCCCAAATAACCGGCCAAGTTGACGAATTCACCACGCGGTTGCCAAGCGTTATTTTTGGGGTGCTTTCAGTTGCAGCTATCCTATACTTTGTAAACCAATGGCTGGCGTTTCGCATTGCGGTGATTTCTGCGGGAGTTTGGGTGACATCGCTGGGTTATATCCGCTACGCCCACAATGCTCGGCCGGAAATGGCTCTGACATTTTTTATTTTGCTATGCTTTCTGAGTTTCTACTCAGCAGTTACTGCGAAAAGTCAGGGTAAGCAAATTGTATATATGCTTGTCTTCTGGATAAGCTTCGGCTTGGCAAATCTTGCCAAGGGCCCCGCCCCCCTGCCGCTTGTTCTGATTCCGCTGTTTTTTTATGTTGCCATATTCCGACAATGGAAGAAGCTGTTTAACTGGGTGTTGGTAGCAGGGTTGATTATTTTTCTGGCCATCGTATTGCCGTGGCCGCTGGCGATTGCTCACAAATTGAACTGGGACCTGACATTATGGAAACGAGAGTTTGTTGACCGCTTCCTCGGCGATTATGTTCCAGGTCACAAGGCATTTTATTATTATCTGCTGAGGATGTTTATGTTTATATTGCCATGGGTTGCTTTTCTGCCGATGGCACTGGCTGCTCCTTTTTACAAGGTTTGGAGCAAAAAACGGCCTGCGATGCAATTTTTGTGGTTGTGGTTTGTTGTAGACTTGGTGTTTCTCACTATAACC
>CAZTWR010000341.1:0-1755 GCA_964618055.1 uncultured Pirellulales bacterium
CAGAGCCGGCGCCACGTGCTGAATTTTTTTTGCGCTCCGAAAAGCTCAGCCATTTGTTTTGACGCATTTCGCTCTACTAAAGGACTGGTGTATAGAGTTTTGTTATTTGACATTTATCTTTTCCTGTCGTTTTTTTAATAACTGCTCGATTTGCTCTATATCTTCTACGGTTAGTTTCCAATCGCCTGCTTTTGCGGTTTCTTCTATCTGGTCAGGTCTTCGTGCGCCGACGATAGCGGCGGTAACTTCGCTTCGGCGAAGGACCCAGCTAATCGCCAACTGAGCCAAAGTTTTGCCGCTGCGCTCAGCAATGGGCCGCAGTTGGTCAACAAGCTGCAACGTGGCTGTAAACTGCGGCTCGTGGAAATCCGGACTTCTTCTCCGATGGTCATCTAAAGGCAAACCTGCAAGACGTTCCTGGTTGAATTTCCCTGTGAGCAAACCCCTTTGCATAGGACTGTATGTAACAATGCCGATATTATTCTCCGCACAATAGCCCAGCAGTTCATCTTCGACTTCGCGATTGAGCATGCTGTAAGGAGGCTGAAGCGAAGCGACAGAGGCAGTCTTCTGAACACACTTGATTTGCTCGACATTAAAATTCGATACACCTATGTATCGTACCTTACCTTCCTCGGCCAATCGGGCCATTTCTTCCCAGGCCTGCTCAACGTCTTCTTCCGGCTCCGGCCGGTGCATTTGGTACAGGTCTATTACCTCAACGCCGATTCTCTTCAGACTTGCGTGGCATTCTTCTCGAATGCTTTTACCTTTAAGGCAGCTTACTTTTTCTCTTTTGTCGTTCCACAGCAACCCGCACTTGGTTGCGATAAATGGTTTTTGGTTTGTTTGCTTGAGTGCTTTTCCGACAAGTTCCTCAGAATGGCCGCAGCCGTATATAGGTGCGGTGTCTATCCAGTTGATTCCCTCATCCAGAGCGGTTAGGATTGCGGCAATTGATTCGCCATCGCCCTGGGGTCCCCAGCCGTACTGCCATGGTCCACCTATCGCCCAGGTGCCCAAACCAACGGTCGTTAGTTTCAAATCGGTATAGCCTAATTGTCGCCTCTGCATAATTAAGCTTCCAAAAAGCTTCGGCTTTTAACCCAACGGCATATCATTGTCTTTTTGCGAAGTTTGAACCCGAAGCTTACCATCCGCCCGGTTGAAGTATGTCACTGACAGCTTCGTTCCACCAGTTTGGGTCTCTGAAATATTGTTTTAACATCATTGCCGCCACGACGCCATCACCGACTGCTGTAGCTAATTGCATAGCCGCGCCGATTCTACAGTCGCCAGCTACAAATACACCAGGCACATTTGTGCGAAGATACGTGCAGTCGCACTTAATAAATCCGTTCTCGGTCGGTTCCACAAAGTCCCTCAAAAAGTCGGTATTCGGCACCATACCTACAAACATAAATACACCGTCGCAGGGATAATTTTCTTCTTCGCTGGTCTTTACATTTTTAAGCTTTATCGATTGGACTTTTCCTTTGCCCTCTATGGCGGTTGCTACGATGTTATATTTTACAACCAAATTTGAATTCGGCTCATTAGCTTTCTACAAAAGCTCCTCTGTTAGAACTCTGGTTGCTTTAAACTTGTCCCTGCGGTATATGAGTGCTACCTTCTCGGCGAATTTGGCCAGATGCTGGGTTTCTTACTCTTTTATATTAGTTCTTTTATGTAATTCCTAGCTGATATGGCTGCAATTGTGCCTTCTCCACACGCAGTGTCTATCTGGCGCACCCG
>CAZTWR010000342.1:0-1749 GCA_964618055.1 uncultured Pirellulales bacterium
CCGCCCGGCGTGCCTTCGTAATACTCCATAGTGCAAAGAGTGATATCCGAACTGATTTTGTCCGATAGCGCACTTACACAGTAGCCCGGCAGCATTATTTCATAACAAACAGCCCCGACCTCTACCAGGGCACTGCTACCGTCGAGCTTAACGAGTTTTCCTTCAATCCGAGCTATCATATTTTTGCAAAACAAAATCCCTTGAATTTGCACAGCACAGTGCGGCAGCAACGGCATCAGCCACATCATCCGGCTCCGGCAGCCGAGGCAGGGACAAAATCGTTTGAATCGTCCTTTGCACCTGTTCCTTCGATGCCCTACCATTGCCGGTAAGTGATTTTTTTATGCGCGTTGCGCTGAAGCTTCTGACCTCCACGCCTGCTGCGGCACAGCTTTGTAGTATAACGCCTCTTGCATGGCCCATCAATATCGCCGTCCTCGGATGTGCATAGTGCGAATATAATTCCTCCACTGCTACAATCTCAGGTCTAAACCTCTTAAGCATCGACTCGGTATCCTCAGCAATCTGGTTCAACTTTACTTCTATAGCCAAGCTACTGTCGGTTCGAATAACACCTGCTTCGATTAAGCTCTCCTTGTTTCCGTCTGTTTCTAAACAGGCGTATCCACAGACCTGCAAACCCGGGTCGATACCGAGTATTCTCATTTCCTTCTCCAGGTAGTAACCCCTCCGGGTTTATCTTCTAAAATAATACCGATTTCCTCAAGTTTATCGCGCAGCACGTCGGCTGCTACAAAATCTTTTCTTTCTCTGGCGTTGCTGCGCTGCTCAATGAAGACATTGACCATTTTGTCCAGCATTTCGGTATCAGCACCACTGACTTCCGGATATTCATCCTTAACCAGGCCCAGAACGTCGCCGCCCAGCCGGCTAAACAAAACGTCAATTGCATTAAGAGTCTCTATAGTCGTCTCTTTCTCATCAAGTAGATTGTCTGTCAGCCGAACCAGCTCAAACAAAACCGACAATGCAATAGAAGTATTCAAATCATCATTCATTGCAGCTTCAAACTTCTCCCTCAACTGCTTCAGCTGCTCGGTTACTACACTGTCAGCTTCGCCTGCGTGGGCCTGGGTCATTCTTTTTCGCACGGCTGAAACCGTCTCAGTTATTTTTTCATAACCGCTCTGGGCTGCGAACAGTGCAGCATCCGAAAAATCCAGCGGGCTTCGATAGTGACTATTCAAAATCAACTGTCTCACTGCCAATGGGGCATAGCTTTTGGTCAATCTTTCGTGCACACCAGAAAAAGCCTGTTTTAGCGTAATAAAATTATTCAAACTCTTGCCCATCTTTTGACCATCAACTGTAACCATATTATTGTGCAGCCAGTATCGAACGAACTGCACCCCATTGGCTGCTTCCGACTGAGCAATTTCGCACTCGTGATGTGGGAACTGGTTCTCGATTCCGCCGCCGTGAATATCGATTGTACTTCCCAGATATTTCATCGCCATCACCGAGCACTCCAAATGCCAGCCTGGGAACCCCATTCCCCAGGGACTGGGCCATTGCATAATATGGTTAGATTCTGCTTTTTTCCAAAGCGCAAAGTCCACCGGGTTTCTTTTGTCGGGTGAAACCTCCACACGCGCGCCGGAGAGCATATCGTAGACATTTCGTCCTGAAAGCTTTCCGTAGTTCTCGAACTTTAACACATCGAAATATACCGAGCCGTTGACCTCGTAAGCGTAACTTTTCTCTATCAGAGTTTTCACCAACTCTATC
>CAZTWR010000343.1:0-1745 GCA_964618055.1 uncultured Pirellulales bacterium
CTACAGGCGCAACCCACGCTACCAAACCTTTGACAAACCATACTCCAAACTTAAAAGGTCTCTGGCCAAATCTATATTTAATCTTACAACCGGCAGCCAACTATTTCAAGAAAATTAAAGCTAAACCATATACTTTCCTCCGGTTCCTAAGGCTTGATTTAGCCAATTTTCTTGACCTGTTGTCTTGTTTCAAATATCATTGTTTACAAAAAGAAGAGGTAAATTTGAAAGGTGCGAAGGTAATGAAAATCAGCGAAAGGGCACAAGCAGTGCCGCCATCAGCGACTTTAGCCGTCAGCGCACGAGCAAAGCAATTGAAAGCACAGGGCGTTGATGTAATCAGCTTCGGTGCTGGCGAGCCAGATTTCGATACCCCTGATTACATCAAGGATGCCGCTATAAAGGCGATGAAGGCGGGCAAAACAAAATATACTGCTGCGGCAGGTGTTCCTGAGTTGCGGGCTGCAATCGCTGAAAAACTAAAACGGGAAAACAGCCTGAACTACACCGCTGAGCAAGTCATCGTGAACATCGGTGCCAAGCATTCGGTTTATGTAGCAATGCAGGCTGTGCTGGACAGGGGCGATGAGGTAATTTTACAGACACCATACTGGGTAACATATACCGAGACCATAAAGCTTGCCGGTGCTGTCCCCAAAATCATTCAAACCGACAGCAGTACCGGTTACAAAATTACGCCCGAGCAACTAAAACAGGCCATCACCGAAAAAACCACTATGTTAGTGGTTAATTCACCCAACAACCCCGGCGGCTTTACGTATACACCTGATGAATTGGCTAAGCTTGCAAAGGTTCTTGAAAGAACTACTGTGTACGTGCTCTCAGATGAGATTTACGAGAAACTAATCTATGGTGATACTAAGTTTGTAAGTTTTGCTTCACTTAGTGAGGATGCCTACAACAGGACCTTAACCATCAACGGCTTCAGCAAGACCTTTGCAATGACCGGCTGGCGTATGGGCTACACCGCAGGACCACTGGAAGTTATAAAAGCAATGGGGCACCTGCAGTCTCATATGACTTCAAATCCTGTGCACTTTGCCCAAGATGCGGCAATTGTCGCCTTAGGTGACGATGGCAGTATTGTAGAAAAGATGCGCCTTGAGTTTGAGAAGCGGGGCAAATGTATGGCTGAGCGACTGAACGCAATTGATGGTGTCACGTGCAACGAGCCTACCGGAGCTTTTTATTGTTTTCCCGATGTTTCGAATCATTATGGCCGAACTATTAGTGGTGTAAAAATCGGCGGCAGTATGGACTTCGCAAAGGCACTTCTGGAGCATGCCAACGTTGCTCTCGTTCCAGGCCTGCCGTTCGGCTGTGATGGAAATGTGCGTTTAAGTTTTGCTTGTTCGCTTGAACAAATTACCAAGGGATTAGACAGATTGGAGAAATGGCTCAGTCAATAAAGACCAAAGACCAAAATCGTGGTTCGGGAGACGAGTCACGAGTTGCGAGTCACAAACACCGTGCCTTGTCCGGCTGGCCAATGATATTAGGCTGGCTTGCAATGCTGATTTTTGCCTTCCACGCCAGCACACACATGGTTGGTGCCGGAGATACCTGGGTTGCGATGGCCTGCGGACGACATTTTATCAATCACGGTGTTGACACTGTCGAACCATTCAGCGCAAACTCACACAAAGCGGGACCAACAGAAGAAGATATAAAAACCTGGCCTGGGTGGGCACAATGGATTGCAGGTAAAGTCGGTATGAGAGCGG
>CAZTWR010000344.1:0-1722 GCA_964618055.1 uncultured Pirellulales bacterium
GATTGTTGTGCCGGCTACGCCGACAATCTGGAAGCAGGCAAAAGACGAAGGGCTTTTCGATATATTCTACGACGCCGGTTGTGTAATCGCAGCTCCAACCTGCGGAGCGTGTCTCGGCGGGTTTATGGGCGTATTGGCCGAAGGTGAAAAATGCGTCAGCACAACAAACAGAAACTTTGTCGGCCGAATGGGACATCCAAAGAGCGAAGTTTACTTAGCCAGCCCGGCCACCGCAGCAGCAAGCGCGGTTGAAGGCAGCTTGGTGGACCCAAGAAAATACCTTTGAAAAATTAGATATCAAAAATCAAAATGCAAAATGACAAAGTAAAAATCAAAAAGGAATTTAAACAGCGGCTATATAAATTCACATTAAGGTTGATAGACTTCTTAGACAAGCTACCGGATGACAATGCCTCAAGGAGAATCGGCGATCAACTATTAAGGAGTGGCACGAGTATAATTGCCAATTATATCGAAGGTCAAGCTGCAAGCAGCAAAAGGGATTTTACCAACTACTTCAATACCTCTCTCAAATCAGCTAATGAGAGCAAGTTGTGGTTAGCCCTTCTGAGAGATAGCAAACGAGCAAGAACAGATGATATCTCGTGGCTCCTGAATGAGTTAGATAAAATAGCAAAAATCTTCGGGTCAAGCATCTTGACTCTTAAAGGCAAAAAGTAATTTTCGATTTTTGATATTTAATTTTTTTCAAATAAAGGAAAATAGCAATGGGTAAAGCCCACGTTTATAACAGAGACCATATTAATACCGATGAGATAATACCGGCTCGGTACTTAAATACCGACGACGAAGCTGAACTGACAAAACACTGCCTTGAAGATTTAGATACCAACTTTGTAAACAAAGTCAAAAAAGGCGATATAATTGTTGCCGGCGAAGATTTCGGCTGCGGCTCATCCAGAGAACACGCCGTCTGGGCTATCCACGGCGCAGGCGTCCAGACCGTAATTGCAAAATCCTTCGCCCGAATCTTTTACCGCAATGCCATTAACAACGGCTTTTACATAATCGAGTCACCGGAGGCATTGGAGAAAATCAAAGATGGCGATGAGCTTGAAACCGATTTTAAGACCGGCTTGATTAAAAATAAGTCTGCCGGTATTGATATTAAGTTTAATCCACTGCCGGACTTTGCGCTGGAAATTATTGAGGCCGGCGGCCTATTAAACAAACTGGCCAGAAAAAATTGCTAAATATATCTGTGGGAGGTCGTAAAAAATGAGTTCTAACGACATTACGCTAAATCAACTCGAAGGTATTCAGAGAAGCATTACTAACAGGCTCAAATCCCTTCAAAAGAGAGTGCGCCAAAATGACAAAGAAACCGTCCTTGAGCTAATACAGCTAACGCGCGAGAACTTGTATAGAAAGGCCCAGGCCCTCTGTGAAGAAAGGGACCTGTACAAAGGGAAATTCCAGGCTATATGCAAGATTCTGGAAAAATAGAACATTGTGAGCAACCGCGGATTAGCGCGGATTTACACGGATTTTAATAAAGAGAGAAAAAAGTGGCTGAATCAGACTTATTGTATTCCGATTTGACAAGAGAGATTATTGGTGCAGCTATGGAAGTGCACAGAACTCTCGGCAATGGATTTCTTGAGAGTGTATATGAAGAAGCTTTGGCAATAGAATTTGGCCTTCGTAAAGTATGTTACGAAAGACAGAAAGGCATTGATGTTTTTTACAAAGGGCTGTTGG
>CAZTWR010000345.1:0-1721 GCA_964618055.1 uncultured Pirellulales bacterium
CAATCGTTCCGCTGGTTTCGGTCTTTATTTCGTTCATTACTTTCATTGCCTCGACTATACAAACAACCGTCTGCGCATCAACATGCGAACCGACTTCAACATAAGGCTCCGAGTCAGGGCTTGGTGTCGCATAGAAAGTCCCGACAAGAGGCGACTTTATCTCCACCAAATCCTCTTGAGGCTGCGTATCGGAGGGAAGGACTTCAGCCCTTGACGTCTGCGCCTCATTAGGGCGGGCAGGGGCGGTTGGGGCACCCGGCTCAATCATAGGCACAGCGGTTACGGTCCCCCCTAAGGCGGGTTGAGGCTGGGAGCGCTTCAGAAAGATTTTGTCATCGCCATGTTTTATCTCCACCTCGACCAAGTCATTATCTTTCATTATTTCAATAAGTTCTTTTATTTTTTGCAAATCGCTATCTTTTTGCGCCATTGCCGTGCCCTTCCCTAATAAAAGTCATCGATTAAGCTCAATAAGTATAGCTACAAAAGGCACTTTTGCAAACAATTTCTGGGAACTCGCTTTCCTGGGTTTCCAAACGCCAAAAAAGGTGTTTGGGAACCCTACAATAAGTCGCAAAATGAGACTCCCAGATATGCAAAGCTTATTCTGCAATGCTTAAAATCCTAAAGCCAATATGCCCTGCTTGCTACAACATGGAGCTATGAATTTGCTCCAGGCCAGAATCGCTTGAGTTTTTAGGCTTTTTGTGTGTGCAACTCGGATGACATTTTAAGATCTGCTCTGACACTTGAGGTCGGAGTTAAAGTATTTCAAGAGCAACGGCTGTAATATCGTCAACTTCAGACGGGGCAATTACTTGATTTTGCGCAAGCGTGTTGAACTTTTCCATCATCTCAACAACGGGCAAATCTTTCATTTCACAAAATTTTTCGCTGAAATTAAAGCCGATTGGGTCATCAAGACTGCCGATAAACAGCTCTGCTCCATCGGAGTACAGTAGCAGTTTATCGCCGGGTTGAAGCTGTATGGTCTGCTGGATATATTCGGATTGTCTGAAAATTCCGAGCAGGGAGCCTCGTATTTCCAATTGTTGTGGCTGCTCGTTGGGCCTGATAAGAATCGGATAGGGATGTCCAGCTCGGGCGTAGGTTAGTTGTAGCGTCTCTAAATTCAGCAGAGAATAGCAACAGGTTGCAAATTGATAACCCGAGAGCTTCTGTGTAGCCAGCCGCCTATTGAGATTTTTCATAACTTCCGCGGGTGAGAATATATGGTAACTGTTCTCAATGGTCTCTCGCATAACCAGAGCTTGTTTTAGAAAAATCGTCAGCAGTGCAGCGGGTATGCCGTGACCGACTACGTCAGCTACATAAAAGCCTATGTGTTGCTCGTCGATGCGGACGATATCATAGATGTCACCCGAGACCCACTCGGCCGGCAGAAAGGTTGTAGCCCATCGCACTTGGTCAGTATTGGGCAGTTGAGCGGGCAAAAAATCCTGCTGAACAAGACCAGCCAGACGAAGCTGCTCAGATAGATTGTCAACCAAGGCACCGGTCATACTAAGCTGCTCTGCCAGTTTATTTTTGTGAATTATTTGGACCTGCTTTGGCGGCTTGGCAAATCTTACAGCAATTCCTGAACCTTTCTTGCGGTAAGCTAAATTTAAGCTGATTCTGACCCACAGTTCATCTGTAGAAACCGACTCGGTTGTGCCACCCATAAAGAAACTGCTCTTTGCCGGCGCTAAAGAAAAGCT
>CAZTWR010000346.1:0-1713 GCA_964618055.1 uncultured Pirellulales bacterium
GTTATTTACGTAACAGGACCAACAGGCAGCGGGAAAAGCACCACCCTTTACGCCTGCCTTAACAGAATTAATTCATCTGAGAAAAATGTTATAACCATAGAAGACCCTATCGAGTATCAACTGGAAGGTATCAGCCAGATTCAGGTTGCCAGTAAAAAAGGGATGACTTTTGTTACATCGCTTCGGCACGTGCTTCGTCAGGACCCGGATGTTATAATGGTCGGTGAAGTTCGAGATGTTGAAACGGCGCGAATGGCGATACAATCTTCGCTGACCGGTCATTTGGTTTTCAGCACGCTGCACACCAACGACTCAGCAGGTGCGGTGAGCCGGCTTTTGGATTTAGGCGTTGAGCCTTATTTGGCAAGTTCATCCTTGATTGCCATAATGGCACAGCGATTGGTGCGAAAAGTGTGCCCGGATTGTAAGCAGCCGTATGAGCCGACGCCTCATGAGTTAAGGGAACTCGGGCTTGGGAACGTCGAAGTGTCCGGCGTGGAGCAAGGGAGGGGAAAGTTCTTCGTTGGAACGGGATGTGATAAGTGTTTTCAGACCGGCTATCGTGGCCGAACAGGCGTTTATGAACTGATGCTGATTAATGAGGAAATTCAGGAGATGATATATAAAAGGGAAACTGCCGGTACTATAAAGAAGGCTGCCCTTAACGCAGGGCTGCAAACGCTACGAATGGACGGGGCACGAAAGGTTCTTGCCGGGATAACAACTATTGCTGAAGTATTGAGGGTAACACAGGCAGATGTGATGTGACATTTACCATTTACTATTTGCTATTTACTATTGGTTGTTTTGTATCTGAATATACCGTGCAAAAATGAACAAAGAGGAGCTAAAAATAAGGACGAAAGAGTTTGCACATCGTTGTGTTAAACTCAGTATGGCTTTACCCAAAAATTATTTGGGTAATCATATTAAAGACCAATTAATTCGATGCTCCACCTCAGTTGCTTCTGATGAGCGATTGCTGAATAAACAAAAAGTTACACCGCTACTTAAAGAGGCAAAGGAGTTAGCTGCAATCTTTGTGTCTTCTCGTAAAACAGCGAGAAAAAATAGTCAATAATCAATAGTCAATGGAAAATGGACAATGCCGAGATATAACTATACAGCGATGGCGGCAGACGGCAAAAGAGTCAAAGGCGCAATCACCGCCGAGAGCCCCTATGCTGCGCGAAAACAACTAAGAGGCCGGAGTATTCACCCTACCTCAATCGCAGAGGTTGGCTCCGGTTCCGAAGGCAAGGCCGCATTGTTTTCAATTTTCGCCAGAGGCGGCAAAGGCCAGATAATCGATTTTACAAAACAACTGACCACACTGCTTAATTCAGGAATTAAGCTGACCGAAGCGCTTTCGGTTCTTACTTTGCAAACATCCGATACGCGATTTAAAAACGCCATTACCGACATTCGAGACCGGGTTATTACCGGTGAGTCTTTTACCGATGCCTTGAAAGATTACAGTGATTATTTTGATGTTATATATGTGAGTATGGTTCGCGTTGGTGAAGTAACCGGCTCTTTGGACCAGAGCCTTTCGACCATTGCGAAGTTTATGGAGAAACGCCGGCGGGTCGAATCGAAGATAATGACAGCGATGATATATCCGATGGTTCTGATTTTATTTTGTATCGCAGCAATTCTGGTTTTGACAACGACGGTTATCCCGAAAATAGCTGAGCAGATTGCAAGGACAGG
>CAZTWR010000347.1:0-1712 GCA_964618055.1 uncultured Pirellulales bacterium
GCAGTTGAGTTTTGAACATCATAAGGTTCTGCAGGCAAAATCTAATCGACCGAAGTCCCAAAAATGGATTTGGCTCGGGTGCAAAACGTTTGCTTTGTGTATATTTATCTGCCCCTAGGTCCACAGTTCTTATTATCACCGGCCGATGCTTGAAAACACGGACAGTTTCAGCATAAGCTTGATAATGCTCTTCTTCTGTAGGTTCGCTTGGCCTGTTAAGATATAAAAACTCCGTCCGATATAACCCTATGCCTTCTCCGCCTTTTTGCAAAACTAGCTCCGCCTCATCTGGAAACTCAATATTGCCCAACAATGTTACTCTCACACCATCCCGAGTTACAGCCGGTTTTTCTTTTATCGCATCAAGTCTATGCTCAAGTTCTGCAAATTCGAGCGAATATTCTTCATACTGCCGGATTGTCTCATCATCCGGATTTACAATGACAATGCCTCGATTCCCGTCAATGATGACGACATCCCCGCCGCTGATCATTTCTGTAAGGTCTTCCAACGCTACCACCGCCGGGATACCAAGTGACCGCGCAACAATAGCCGTATGGCTTGTTCGTCCGCCCGCATCGGTAGCAATGCCTTTTACAAATTTCCTGTTAAACCCTGCAGTTTGGGTAGGACTCAAGTTTCGGGCAACAACCGCGACCTCTTCGGTCAAATGCTCAACATCTTCACGCTTGCCGCCGAGGAGCTGCCTGAGCAGTCGCCTTTCGATGTCATACATATCTGCCGCCCGTTCACTCATATATGGATCTTTTTCCTTGGTAAAGTGTGCTGCAATTTCCCGCAGTGTTTTAGATACGGCGTACTCTGCTGTCACTGATTCCGAATGGACCAAATCCGTTATCTTTTTCCGAAGGCTCCTGTCATGCAGAAAACGCAAATGAACAGCAAAGATATCTTTTATTTTACGTTGTTCTATTGTCTTTTGCTCTGCTTCAAGTTGGGTTAATTCATCAGCTGCAGCCTTAAAAGCGTTCCTTGTCCGCTGAACCTCTATCATTCGTTGCGTTGGCTTCACAGAACGCCGAGGAATTCGATAATCTTCGGAATCAATAATCAGCGATTTGGCAATGGTAATACCCGGCGAAACAGCTATTCCTTTTTTTATTTCCATCGCGAACTTCTACCAAATTCTAACTTTTTTTCGGGTCGCCTGGTGCCGGCTCATCGAAATGCTTCTCTTCCACAAGCTCCCGCAGAGCATTGATGGCCTGTTCTGCATCGACACCTTCAGCTTTAATTTTTAGCTTGGTGCCATAAGTTGCGGCAAGCATACTCATCTGCATAATACTCTTGCCGTCCACGCTGTTTTCATTGTTGCTGACCATAATATCACACTCAAACCGGTTTGCAACATCAACGAACTGCATCGCGGGGCGCATATGAAGTCCATCTGTGTTTTTTATCTCAACTCCCATCTCACAAACCACTTTTTCCAATGTATTTTCTTCCGCCTGCATTTTCGCCCCTCGCGCCCGCTGTATTACATCCATAAACTCATATTATTATAAAGACGGATTTTCATCGGTCTCTCTGAGAAGCTCTTCAATCTCTTCGGCCTTTTCTGATTGTCTAAGGAACTTGCGGAATTTCTCTTCCTGCAAATGCTTGAAAACGCTCTCCATTACCTGTAAATGTTTGTCCGGATTGTCAACAGGGCTAATTATTAGTATCACCGAATAAACCGGCTGTTTGTC
>CAZTWR010000348.1:0-1704 GCA_964618055.1 uncultured Pirellulales bacterium
GAAGAAATACCGGAAACCGAGGCGATTTTAATAACTTCGGCGCCGCAGTATAAGCTCATAAAAACCAGCGACGCAGAAAAATATATAAAGTAACAGCGTTTAGCCGTCGCCGGTATGGCGACGCAATCAGCTTTTGAATTTTAAGTTTTGGTTTTGCGTTTTTAGCTTTAAGCTTTACGCTTTCTCAACATCAGTCCACCCAATCCGAGCAGTAAGAGACTATGGCTTATTTGTTAAGATTTTGCCTTACAAACATTTCCTTTTGTATGTCATCATATATTTTCTGATAAAGCTGTGAGTCAACAACTGTTTCGCTCTTTACATTACCCCCATAATATACATAGGACCATTTATTAACGAGGGATAGTCTTTCTTTCACTGTCTCCGGCCCAAACTGCTCTAAAGTAGCGGTTGCCTCGGAGTTAACCATTAGCCCATTCCAAAAGTAGTTTTTGTCTTTCTTGACTCCCGATTCCCCCTGAATAACACCTGATTTAAAATCTGAATTTTTGATAACGTAACCATAATCTTGTAAAACTTGTAAGTTGGCTTTATAAGCGTTTTCAAAGGTGCCTTGCAAATCCCGTGATTGTAATTCTCTTATCTGTAAGGCAGTTAATTGCGGTTTATTACATCCTGTTGAGAGTGCTATTAGCAAAAAGCAGATACACCATTTTCTCATCTTGAAATTCCCTAAAAAGCTGATGTTCTGTAACTACATTCTTTAACCACATCATCGTTGCCAAACTCAATCATCAATGTAAAAGTTCTCGTTGAAGCAGAACTTTTACCACCACTTACACCGCCTACAACGACATTCCAATAACCCTCCTCGCCGGATTTCACAACCGAAACAGTATCGTAAGTCCATACTTCATTGCCACTTTTGTTTTTCGTTATTATATTTGGGGCACCAAAAACCTTCAGAATTTCGTTCTGAGTTGTAACACCCTCTATTATCGTTTTCTTAACCATCCCTGCTGTTAGGTTGCTTTTCCCAATTTGCCCAGTTTCGTTTGTGGCACAACTCGGCAAGAATAAACATGCAAAAAGTAATATGGTTAGAAGCTTCTTCATTTTCCTTCCTTTCAAAATTTCCTCGAATTGACCTGATAGAATTATATGCTTTGTAACCTGCAAAGCAAGGAAAAAAGAGCCCAATATCGCCCTTTAATCCACTCCGCCATAAACCAAAAATCCTCGCAATCTATGCAATCAGCACCCTTTGTGGCCTAAAAACCCACAATAGCAAATCGAAAATCGCAAAGCTGTTGCTGCCTACGGTTCGGGCTTGTTACACTTACTCCGGAGCTTCGCTCCTGCGTAATACTAAGGCCCCTCTTGGCCTCCGGAAGCAACAGCAACTAGGTAAAACCAACTCAATAAAAAATCCCTGCGAAGCAGTTCCATAATTTTGCATTTTACATTTTGATTTTTAATTTATCTTCTCATCGCGGCCTCCGGCAGCACCGCGCAGTCAAACACCCTGGTCAAAAAAGAAAAGCCCCCGCGGCAAAAAAACTCCTCCTCAAATCCTCGAAGTGTAGACCTTGGCGCTTGCCTCGGCGTAGGCCAAGCCGTAGCCGGGTAGTTCCAACACTAAGACGGCCCTCATTCAAAAAACCCATGATTCTCAAATCCATGATTCTCAAACCATGATTCTTGAAGCAGTCCATAAGTATATACGCATATACTAATATACTT
>CAZTWR010000349.1:0-1696 GCA_964618055.1 uncultured Pirellulales bacterium
GGCAGCGCCATTTTTCGACTTTCGAAGAGGATGAACTATGTGGCTTAGCCAATCGTTGCGGACACAGATATCGGAATCGGCAAAGGCCAAAACCTCGACATCGCTGCCGAGCTTCTCGTAGCAGTGAAGCAGATTATGAATTTTTTGACTGCAGGATTGTGCCTGACCGGCTACCAACACCTGCACGTCGTCAGCTTTTGAGCTTTGGCTCAAACGGTTTTTCAATTTGCATAACTGGGCATAGGCGGGGTCTGCCTCATCGGCGACCACAAACCACAATAGATAATTTTCGTAGTCCTGATTAAAAAATGAGGTGATATTTTCCTGGAAAGCTGAATCCAGGCCCTTACACGGTACAATTAAAACCGTCCGTGGCCGATATGATAAACGCTTCTTTTTGTACTTGGCCAGTGCATAAAGATAGTTTTTATATGTCTGAAGCAAAAAGAGTAACTGCGACAAAACTGCCACCAGAGCTATATAGTAATACCAATCCATAATTCGTATTGCGTATATCGTATTGCGTATTGCGTGTAACGCACGACGCATCACACATAACGCATCACGATATAGAGGCCAAGGGTACTATAGAATCGACCAACTTGTCAACGGTGTAGGATTCGGCGAGGTTAATCGGCAGCAAACAACCGTGATTGTGGTCGGAGGCGATGATTATAAGATTATTACCGGCTTGGCTCCATCCCTGCTGCTGTCGTTGATGGCCGAGGATAAAAATGTCAACGTCAAGGAGCTTGGCCATTTTGTCAAGCGTTTGTTGACTGAAGTTTCTGCCCCAGGTTAAAAGATAAGCTGAGCCTGGTTTTTCACAATCGTTGCTTTTCAGTTTTCTACCCAAAATTTGTTTGTCAAATTTATCTACGAAACGGTCGCTGGGGAGCGAGTGCGACAGCCATATTCTGTTTTTACTCCTTACGGCTAATGGTTGTGAAAATAGGAATTGTTTTATCGCCAGTTTGATGGCAGTGCCAGCCTCTTGGAATTCTCGCTCCAGAGCCAAGCGCATTGAGCGATTCATCTCCTCGCCATTTTTCATAACTTTACTGTTATTGATAAAGGTGATATCGTGATTTCCCATAATAACATGGACGCGGTCGGGGAAGCTTAATTTATAACGGATAACATCAAACAGCAGTTTGTAGGATAAACAACCTCCTTCTGCGTCTTTCGGACCTCCGTGTATAATTTCCTGGAGGACGATATGCCTGTTGGGATTGTTGGCTAAATCGGCGAAAGCAACTATCCTTTCAAAGTTTCGCCGATGCCCATGAATATCACCAGTTGCAATTAACTGAACATCGAAGGGGAGGTGAATCAAGTTACCCTGTCGAAACCTATCTGTGTTATTGGCTTCTGTACCTCTTTTTAGCACATCAATTATTGTCTGTGGCATTGTTATTCGTTTTTATCTTACCGCCTAATATACTGTGTATAAGAAGGTCCAGCCTCGATATAACCATCGTCATATTACGTGGGCGTTCTGCAGGGTCATCTTTTATGCAATCCATTACAAGTTTTGAGACTCCTATCGGCAATTGTTTTCTTAGTTCGTGGGGAGCTCGACGGGGTTTGGGGGGTATTGGCAGGCCGAGGCTGTTCTTTTTAGGTATCAAAGTCGGAACGTGCTTGCCGGTGAGAGCCCAGTACATTGTCGCTCCCAGATTAAAGATGTCGGTTT
>CAZTWR010000350.1:0-1685 GCA_964618055.1 uncultured Pirellulales bacterium
AGGAAACAGTTTCTGCTTTACCCTGCCGAAGCAGAATGTGCAGACAGTTGCTGCTTCGACAGCAGCAGAAGAACATCGTCAAAGCTGAACACCGCAATGAGAAGTAAAAAGAATTGATTATTCAATAATCAATGAGAATAGACTACCCGCCAGCCAATCTAAGGACCAATTGTTCTGCTGCTACTTCGGCTTTCGCCCGCCCCGTTTTTATTGCATAATCGGTCGCAGCCAATTGCTGCAAAATAGAGCCTATTTGTTTCAAAGATACTTTTCGCAGTTGTGCAAAAAAGCTGTCTCTATCGCCCCATATCCTCAGCCTGCTTGCAATTTCGACAGAACCAACCCCATTTTCAAGCAGGACTTTAGCGCCGAACATCCTGCGGAAATGAAACGCAAAAGCGCCGACTACGGTGTACTCCGCGGATTTATCCTCCGCGAACATAGTCCTTAGCCGATATATCGCCTGGGTAATATCACCGGCAATCACGGCATCAATCACCGCAAAAACGCCGAATATACGATTATGACCGATTAGTGACTCTATATGCTGTTCTGTTATCGACTTCTCGTTGTGTGCAAACAGGGCCAACTTGTCAATTTCGCCGTATAGTCGAATCAACTCGTCTCCGGTCAGTTCGATTAGAAGTTCGGCAGCGGCCTCGGTGAGGTTCTTCTCGTGTGCATCATGGGCATATTGCACGAGACGCTGCGGCAGTTGCCAGCGTTTGGGCTGTGCTACACTGAGCAATTTACCAACCACGGCTAATCTTTTAGCCAGTTTGGTTCGCGCAGACCAACTGCTCATGGTCAATATAAGTATGCCCGTGGGACAGGGATTATCGAAATATTTCTCAAGCAACTCACGATTCTCAGAAACGAATTTGTCGGCGCCTTTTACAAGAACGACTCTTCTTTCTGTCAAAAATGGCAAAGTTCGCAGTTCGTCTAAGACCTGGGTGGCTGAAACTTCAACCGGGTCGGCATTAAAAAGTCCTGTCGCTCTTTGCTGTGTCTCCAGCAGCTTCTCAAGAAGCTTTTCGCACTCAGCATCGACAAGGGATTTTTCTTTGCCGACGATTACATAAATCGGCTCGTATTTCTTCTTAGACTTGCCTTTACTTTTAACCATCTCTGCTCAACCAACAAGGCCTGTCGAGGTGCTATTTTCGATTTGCGGATTTTTTTACTTTTCTCTTCTTAGCTTTAGATTCGGATTTGCGATTAGTATCGGATTTTGCCTTCGGATTGCCAATAGCTTCGGAAATTATTTTTTCAGCGGCAACGAGTTTGTCGCCGGCCTTGAGCTTTATTAAGCGAACGCCTTGGGTGTTTCTGCCAATCGAACGGATTTGCTCCAGCCCGGTGCGAATTATCATTCCATTAGCCGTTATCATCATTAACTCATCCTCATCCTGAACGGCTTTGAGAGTTACTACTTTTCCGTTCCGAGCGGTTGTTTTTATATTTATCAACCCTATTCCGCCTCTGCTTTGGGGGCGGTAATCGTCAAGGCTGGTTCGTTTACCATAGCCTCTTTCACATACCGTAAGCAGCGTTGCTCCTTTCTCGGCTATCACCATACCGACAACATTATCCTTACCGCGAAGTTTTATACCCTTGACGCCTCGCGAAACCCGGCCCATCGAACGCACTTGCTCTTCACCAAAGCGTATTGCCATACCATC
>CAZTWR010000351.1:0-1685 GCA_964618055.1 uncultured Pirellulales bacterium
TGCTACCAGGAGATTCTCAAACATTATCCGAAACAGACCACAATGCTGAGCCTTTTGCCTTTGGCTATGCGTCTGGCCGGACCACGGGAAGCGCTGTGGCATGCCATTATCCGGGAAAATTATGGTTGTACACATTTCATTGTGGGACGCGATCACGCTGGTCCTGCTAAAGACAGCAAAGGCAGGCCATTCTACGGTCCCTATGATGCCCAAGAACTTGTTAGAAAGCATGAAGACGAAATTGGGATCAAGATGGTCGCCTTTGAAGAAATGGTCTATGTGGAGGATTCCGCACAATACATGCCCCGCTCAGCGGTACCGAAAAACGCCAAGATTCTCTCTTTGTCAGGAACCGAATTTCGTCGCCGCCTTCGTGAAGGCTTGGAAGTTCCCTCATGGTTTTCCTATCCTGAGGTAATAACCGAACTACGCATATCATTCCCGCCAAGGAGAGAACAGGGTTTTACCGTGTTTTTCACTGGCTTGCCCAGCTCTGGCAAATCAACCATAGCGAAAGTTCTGATGGCAAAGCTGATGGAGATGGGACAACGGCCCGTTACGTTGCTCGACGGCGATATCGTTCGCAAAAATTTATCAAGTGAACTGGGTTTTTCCAAAGAACATCGCGACCTGAATATCCTGCGCATCGGTTACGTAGCCAGCGAGATTACAAAAAACCGTGGTGTGGCCATTTGCGCTCCCATTGCCCCATATGCTGCTATACGGCGCCAGGTGCGTGAGAAGATCGGACAATATGGTGGCTTTGTCGAAGTGTATGTAGCAACCCAGCTGGAAGTCTGCGAGCAAAGGGACCGCAAGGGGCTCTATGCCAAGGCCAAAGCTGGCTTGTTAAAGGACTTCACCGGTATTGATGACCCCTATGAAGTACCAAAGAATCCCGACGTGCTTGTAGATACGACCCAGACCTCTGCGGACCAGAACGCCCAGCAGGTCCTTTTGCATTTGGAAAAAGAAGGCTACATCGAAAAACCTTAGTCGTGATGCCTTGCCAGATCTTTGTGCTAGTATTATTTAGTCAAACCAGTTGTATCATTCTCAATGGCTTGCTTGGGATTACCTTGCAGCCTGATGACTAGATTTAGGCATAGCATGGAATTATAATAAAAAACACCGACGCTGACAGTTGAAGCTGCAAAACCGAGCACAATGGATTACAGTTTGCTATGATTGAAATAGATGAAAAATATGAGAAGTGGGATCTGATTATCCAGCCGAGAAAACGATGGTTTGATCTGCATCTACGAGACCTTTGGCGTTACAGAGACCTGATATCTCTTTTCGTCAAGCGAGACTTTGTCACTTTTTATAAACAGACCATCCTTGGCCCGCTGTGGTATATTATTCAGCCGGTTCTTATCACCATAGTATTTACGGTAATCTTTGGAAAGATTGCACGGATTTCCACGGACGGACTTCCCCCCTTTCTTTTCTATCTTGCCGGCAATGTTGCCTGGGGTTATTTCGCAAACTGTCTCCATCAGACATCGAATACATTCGTGAGGAATGCGGGTATTTTCGGAAAGGTGTATTTCCCGCGGCTTACGGTTCCTCTCTCGATTGTTATTATCAATCTGGTAAAATTTGGCATACAGCTTATTTTGTTTCTTGGCTTTTACTTCTATTTTATTGCGAGCGGTTCTCCGATTCGACCGAATTTGCTTGTA
>CAZTWR010000352.1:0-1678 GCA_964618055.1 uncultured Pirellulales bacterium
CATTGGTTATACTCGACGGCACTGAAGTTATGATGACCAACGGCCCGACCGGAGGGTCGATTTCAGATTTGAAACGCGCAAACACTTTAATCGCAAGCACTGATTGCGTAGCGGCTGATTCCTACGGCTGTAGCCTGCTGGGGCTGACGGTCTCGGATTTGTCCTACCTCACAAAAGCCGAAAAAGCTAATGTAGGAACCACTGACTATGAATCACTCAAACCGATATTCGCTACAGTGAGCTAAAAGTAAGTTTATGAAAATTATACAAGCAAGACGAATAAGTCAGGTTTTCTTCTTTCTGCTGTTTGTCTGGTTTTGCATAGTCAGCACAGTAGGTGAGAAACTGTGGCAGTTGCGGGGCTGGCCTGTGAATTGGTTCTTGCAGCTTGACCCCTTGGCGGCATTAGGCACGATACTAACTACGCATACGCTTTACCGAGGTCTCTTATGGGCACTGGCTACAGTCATATTGACAACAGTAGTCGGGCGATTTTTCTGCAGTTGGGTTTGTCCTTTCGGCTCACTGCACCACTTTGTGGGCTTTTGGGGCAATCGAAGAAAATCAGTAGCGCAAAAAATCCAGCTTAACAAATACCGAAAGCCCCAGCGCATAAAATACTTCATACTCGTATTCTTTCTTTTTATGGCGGCGTTTCCATCAGTTGCAGCCAGTTTGCAGGTGGGCTTGCTCGACCCTATACCACTGATAACACGCTCCTTTAACCTCGTATTGCTGCCTATAGTCGACAGGTCTGTTAATCTCACTTCAGTAGCGGGACGCTTCTACGAGGGAGTATGGGTGATACTGGCGATATTTTTTACAACGGTCTTTCTTAACCTGCTTATCCCTCGATTCTACTGCAGATTTATATGTCCCTTAGGGGCATTATTTGGCGTCATCAACAGATTCGCTATTTGGCGAATCGGCAAAAAACAACTTGTGCTACGTAGCGAGCTACTTCGCAGAGTAGCAAACGAATGTATCAATTGTAAATTGTGCGAGAAATCTTGTGAAGGCGGCTGTGAACCGGCGGGCAATATGATGAGGATAAGCGAATGCGTGCTTTGCTTTAACTGCCTCGACGACTGCGAGGAGAACATAATCAGCTACCAGACACAGCCATCACTGGCGGGTGAAATTACAAATCCGGACATTTCCCGAAGAGGGTTTATTCTCTCGCTTGCAAGTGGTATTTTCGCAGTGCCAGCGGTCAGGCTTAGCAACAAATTGGGCAGCAATTGGTATCATAGAGTTATCCGGCCGCCCGGTGCATTAGCCGAGAAAGAATTTTTGAAGAGATGTATCAAGTGCGGCCAATGTATGCGAGTTTGCCCTACAAATGTTATTCAGCCTGGCGGAATCGACGGCGGATTGGAAAATCTCTGGACACCTGTACTGAACAACCGAATTGGTTCAAGCGGCTGTCAGTTGAACTGCGTTGCTTGTGGGCAGGTTTGTCCAACCTCGGCTATCAGGCCGATTACCCTTTCCGAGAAACTTGGAACCGACGAGTTTGCTGAGGTCGGGCCAATCAAATTAGGAACTGCCTTTCTGGACCGTGGCAGGTGTCTTCCATGGGCGATGGATAAACCCTGTATTGTATGCGAAGAAAATTGTCCTGTCAGCCCAAAAGCAATTTATACGCAGGAATGTTTCAATACAATAAGAGATGGTA
>CAZTWR010000353.1:0-1666 GCA_964618055.1 uncultured Pirellulales bacterium
TTATATAAGCACGAATATTGAACATTGAAGGCTTCTTATCGAGGGAGAAAAAGTGGTTGAGCTTAAAAGAGAACTTGGATTAAAAGAGGTTGTTGCCACCATCGTAACAAGTGTTATAGGTGGTGGCCTTTTCTTATCTATAGTGCAGATACAATCTGAGGTGAATATTGGTTCAGGTGTTATATTTGCATATATTCTTGCTGCAGTTCCAGCAATTGTTATTGCTTTATGTTATACTGTTCTAGCAACTATTTATCCTCAATCTGGTGGGGAATATGTCTTTGTCAGCCGTATTTTAGATCCATACTTAGGATTTATTGCTTCGTGGGCTAGTTGGTTTGCTCAGATTGCGGTTATCGCCTCGTTATCCATTGGAAATGCTCTTCTTTTTGAACAGTTTTTTACTGCGAACTACAAGTCAGTATAGCAAAAATTCGCTTTATTTTCCACAAGATATTTCGATATGTTTTTTGAAGTGTTTATCGTCGGTGTTGGGGAAATCGCTTCTAAAGTGCACGCCCCTGCTTTCCTGCCTCATTTCGGCCGCACGGGCCATCAGCAGGCAAACCGTCAGCATACTCTGGCATTCCCAGCCCGCCGGCCCATCGAAGATTTTGTCCATCACATAGCGCTGCCAGAATTTGATAATCTCCTGGGCTTCTGTGAGAGGCTGGGCTTTTCTTGTGATGCCGACATTTCGCCACATAAGGGCTCTGAGTGAGTTTCTAACGTCGGTAGTATCCAGCCGGGTGCGGTCTGAGTGGGGAATCTGATATCTTATCAAGGGGTGCCTGATGTGAGACACACCTGTTTTTGCGTTCTTGGAGGCAACTTGTCCTGCTGTTTTGCCAAATACCAGCCCTTCGAGCAGGGAGTTACTCCCGAGTCGATTTGCACCGTGCAGACCGGTGGAGGCCACCTCGCCGCAGGCGTAAAGATTTGGGATGCTTGTCTTGGCTGAGGCATCGGTCTTTATACCGCCAATCATATAGTGCGCACTCGGGCGCACAGGTATCAAATCCCGGCTGACATCTATATCAAAACTTTCACACAATTCGCTAATCGTTGGAAACCTTTTTGTGAAATATTCTTTGTCCAAATGGCGAACATCCAGATAGACGTGGGTCGATTTGGTTTTCAGCATCTGGCTCAGGATAGCTCTGCTGACAATGTCTCGGGGCGCCAGTTCGGCGGCTTCGTCATATTCTTTCATAAACGCCGAGCCATTACTATCTATGAGAATGGCCCCTTCGCCGCGGAGCGCTTCGGTAATCAGGGCACGTGAGGCGCCTGCCACGTAGAGTGTTGTCGGGTGAAACTGCATAAACTCCAAATCCTGCAATATAGCTCCAGCTCGGTAAGCCATAGCAATACCATCACCGGTTGCAACTTCTGTGTTGGTCGTTTCGCGGTAGAGTTGACCTGCTCCACCCGTGGAGAGAATAGTGCTTGCCGCCCAGATTATCTGCGGTCCCCGATTATCATGGCCGATTATTCCTATGCATTGGTTTTCATCGTTTGTCAGTAAATCGATTACGTAGAAGTTTTCTATTATTTTTACATTCGGATTTTCCCTGACCTTATTTATGAGGGTTTCTGTGATTATCCGGCCTGTTTCATCACCGTGAGCGTGAGCAACACGAGCGTGCGTGTGCCCTCCTTCGAG
>CAZTWR010000354.1:0-1656 GCA_964618055.1 uncultured Pirellulales bacterium
GGGTTTTCTTATAAATAAAGTCATCAGGCGTTTTGGCTCCGAATCGGCAAACTACCGATTTGAAATCTTTTATTCTATCAACTAAGGTCAAAAACAGAGACCGGATTGGTGCCAAACCTACACCACCGCCGACGATGTAAATCTGTTTTCCGACAAAATCGTCAATTGGATAGCCATTACCAAACGGCCCGCGAATACCGACCTTTTGTTCCTTTTTGCACTGGTGTAGCAGATTCGTTACCCGCCCGGCTTTCACAATAGTAATTTCCATCTTTTCAGTGTCAGCTGGCGATGATGAAGGGGTGAATGGCGCTTCACCAACGCCGGGCAGAGTTAGCTCTACGAACTGGCCTGTCTGGAAACTAATTTTTTCTTCCGGCACAACGACAAAGCTTTTAATCGTTGGGGACTCATCTATGATGTCAACAATTTCGCAGTCTATAGGTTGGTAGAGATTCCGGTTCATTTTGCAACTTTAGCTTTTGGCTTGTCCTTCAGTTCTTCATTAAGTTTTTTCAACACTACTCGAATATCCATTTTATGGGAATCAGCGTCAATACATCTGCCACAGCCGACGCACATATCGATTCCATATCTATCGAAGAAAAATGAGAACTTATGCATTAGACGGTGCTTAATCCTGGCTCCGAGCACCTTACGCGGATTTGCACCACCGGCTACCTCAGCATAAGCAAGCCGCATACAACTGTCCCACATCTTCATTTTGGCAAAATAATCTTTCTGCTTTGTGTCGTAAAGATAAAAGCAATGACAGGTCGGACAAACCCTCGTGCAGGCCTGACATTCGACGCACTTTTGTGATTCGATGTCGAAGACGTCGGAATCAGGGCTGTTTTCCATAATCTCGTTAACGGGGGCATCAAGTTTATATTCGACATTGTTTTCTTCAAGCTGCTTCTGGGTCTGTGTCCGGATCGAATCCCTTTCCGCCAACGCTTCGGGAGGAACTTCAACAAAGATGTCCTTGTGCTCTTGCAGAAACTCTTTGCCCTTGTCCGAGCCGGCTTCAACAATGAAGCCGTTTTTGACCTTTGCAAGGTTCAAATCAAAACCCTTCTCAGCGTAACTTCGGCCGCCAAAGAGGGTGCAGCAGCAGCTCTCGCCCGGCTCAAAACAATCGGAAGAGATAATAAACATTTTCTCTCGCCGAGCGACATAGAACAGGTCTTCGAATTCATCTTCTAAAAAGACCTTGTCCAGAATTTCAATCGAGCGCAAATCGCAATCCTTAAGCCCAAAGACAGCAAATGGCTTTATTTCTTCCGGCTCAGCTGGCTCAGGGAAGATTGCAGCAAGCTCACACAGTGGAAACAAAAACTCTTTTATCGGCGTACAAGTGCGTATATTATTAAACTCTACTGACTTCTCAGAAGAAGGGTCGTATTTGATATATACATAGTACTCGCCGCTCTTCTTCGGAATATAAAGCTCCATCTGCTCCGCAATGGCATCTAATAATGGTTTTAATTCACTTATAAAAACAGTTTCCATTTTGTTTCGCCTAAGTTTAGTAGCTCAACTTGCCGGCATATAGTATGGCAGCCGAGCAAGGTCCATTGCAATATCAATGGTTATTACTTTGACTTTCCTGGGTGCTGTTATATAGCAGGGAGAAAAATTCAAAATACCTTTTAC
>CAZTWR010000355.1:0-1650 GCA_964618055.1 uncultured Pirellulales bacterium
GCCGAACGACACAAGGGAAACGTTGTAGGCGGGGCGCTATTGCACAAATCGGCGATGGCAGTCGAGGACAATACTTAAAGGCCAGTAGAACCGGCTCAGTTTGCCAGCTGTGTGATGAATTTACTTTCGGCTTCGGTTATTTTTCGGTCATCGTTGATTTCATCAATAATTTCAGTTGTCTCCTCGACGGACAATCCCTTACTCTTTATCAGCCAGACGGCTGTTAGCATAGGTACTCTTTTCTCACCGCCGCTTCCGTGGAGGAGGACAGGTAGGTTATTCTTATCCGCCATTATAGCCAGGAATTGGTCCTGTGTTTCTTTATTGGGGAAATAGTTAGCTTTTTCAATAGGTAGTTCAATATATTTAACGCTGTTGTTTCTGACCCAGGTTACTTCTTCGTTGTGCCAGTTTTTTTCACGATGTTCGGAGGCTGAACGGACATTTATGATTGTAGCGATATGATATTTGTAGAGCATGCGGGTATAGTCCATTCCCCGTGGCTGGCCGCTGGTATAAAGCACTTCGGGCTCTATAATGTGAAAATTCTTGATATGGAAATGCTTGGCTAAGAGAATTATCGCTACTGTTGCCAGCAAAATAATATACAATACGACCGGTGATTGTTTTTTCTTACTTCCCACTTTTAATCTGCCGTTAAACTTTCCTTACGATGGACCTTGCGTACCGAATATATTTTTTTGTTTGTTGATTCGAAATAAACCCTGCTTATCATCTCGCCTATTAACCCTGTGGCGACAAATATGAAACCAATCAGCAAAAGTATCGTTGCCAAAGCCATCAACGGTGCATGTGCAACTGAAATCGGCACCTTATAAAAGAATTTATCATACAGTATATATGTGAATAGTGCCAAAGACGCCAGAATCAGGTAAATAGCTGGTCGGCCGAAGAAGTGCAACGGCCTGGTGATGTATCCGAGCAGAAATTTGAGGGTTATTAAATCGAAGATGACGCCGAACGTTCTGGAGATTCCGTACTTGCTGGTACCATGGGGCCGGTTAATATGCTTTATTGGTATCTCGATGATTTTGATGCCGCTTCGTGTCAGCAGTGCCGGGATAAACCTGTGCATTTCGCCATAGAGATTTAATTCTTCAATTACTTCGCGTTTGTACGCTTTGAAGGTGGTGCCGAAATCGTGGAGGTCAACGCCGCTTATTTTCGAGGCAATCCAATTGGCTATCATACTCGGTAACTTTCTCATTAGGAGGCTGTGGGCCCTGTGCTTGCGCCAACCGCTGACAACGTCGTAGCCGGCATTGATTTTTTCGATAAAATTTGGTATATCTTCTGGAAAGTTTTCCAGGTCGCCATCCATTGAAACTATGATTTGTCCTCTTGCGATATCGAATCCTGCGGCCAGAGCGGGAGTCTGGCCGAAATTGCGGCGAAGCTCAACAGCGACGACTTTGCTGTCTTTGCTGGCGATATCTTTTATCAGCTCCAAGGTATCGTCGGAGCTGCCGTCGTCGATAAAAACAAGCTCATAATACAAGCCGGTTTCGCCCATTGTTTTGGTCAGTCGGCTGTAAAGCTCGTTAACCACAGGGGCTTCATTGTAAAGCGGCACTACAACCGAGCAATCAATATTGAGCTGTTCAGAGCTTTCCATAATGCACTAATTTT
>CAZTWR010000356.1:0-1636 GCA_964618055.1 uncultured Pirellulales bacterium
CCTGCGGTTATAAGCCCGTCGGCATCAGCACAAATACCAAACCGCGTGCCATTGTGGTAAGAGTCTATGATGCATCGGATTACCGGCAGAAGCTGATGGGTAAAGGTTTCTGAATCGCCGCTGGTTTCTAAGTATTGAAAAGCTGCGTTGATAAACCAAAGAGAAGCATCTATACTATTAAAGTAGGCGGTGTCGCTATAGCCATCAAATCGATTCGGAATCATGCCCTCGTCAGCGGCTGCGGCAAAGGTAGCCAAAACCGACTTTGCCTCTTCAAATCTTCTGGTTGAGAGCAGCAGGCCCGGCAAGGCTATAAAAGCATCTCTACCCCAGTCTGCAAACCATGGGAAGCCAGCTAACATGGTGGTTCTCGGTTCGTGACCTTCAGGCGGTAGCTGGCGTTTTGTAATAAACTGGTCAGCAGCTAAACAGAGTTTCCGAAGTTCTCCATCAGTGGTTTCTGCGGCAGCAATTATACCGCTTTGATGCCCGTGTAAATCTTCACGAACTGCTTCAATATCTACCTTTAATTCGCCGGCGTCGGTCGCAAACTTGCCGCTGCTGCCGAGATTTGCCCAGAAAACGATCTTGGTTGGTGAATCTATATGGCCCTTAAAAAAGCCAGGCGTCCACAAATCTTCGGTAAAATCCTGGCCTCTCTGTCTATCATTGCGATATACGAAATTAAACCACCATTGCTTGTCCTCTT
The DNA here is from genome assembly GCA_964618055.1 of uncultured Pirellulales bacterium. Taxonomy (GTDB): domain Bacteria; phylum Planctomycetota; class Phycisphaerae; order Sedimentisphaerales; family Anaerobacaceae; genus CAYYFT01. Next base: position 710 of record CAZTWR010000356.1, read on the forward strand.
CGAAGTCCATAGATGGGCAACTCAAAAACAATTCATAACTGCCCGGCATATCATGGCGAATCAGCAAACCAGCACCGAGCCAAGTTGAAGCAAGGTGAGCGTAGGATTTTTGCAGTGTGTGGAAATCCCTCAAACCGATAAATGGGCGCAAAACGAACTCCACCGGCTCTTGCACAGTGGTAAAATCGTACATCAAGGCAACTATATCTGTACCGCGAAGAAGATATACAGATTTAGTCAGCCGGAGCTGCGGCAGTCGATAATCAAAATGCACACCGGTATCACGACGGAATTGCTTTAAAAGGGTGAAACCCTGGGGTGCGAATTTTTCATTGAATTCAAAGGTTGAAAGATTAAAAATGCTTCCATTTAATATCACCATTTCCAGGCAGTTTGCCAGTGCCATTATCCTGTCAGCAGGAGGGTTGACCGAGCCGACGAGCAAGCCGTGATACCTTCTGGTATTGCAGCCGACAATCGTTGATGATGCATAGCTACCTCGGTCATTAGTCAACAGCCATTCTCTGGTCAATAAATCCTCAACATTTTTTTGGTCTACCGATATTGAGACGATTTCATCGCTGCTGGCTTTTTGCAATGTTAACACAATTTTACCCCGTTAGAAATTTCCCATTTTTGTATCATATTGCCCCGTTATAGAGTTTCTAACGGGGCTTACTCCCAAAAGTATCATCACGGTAAATCCAACCCCCGCCGCTTTGCTTCGCAAAGCGAAGCAGCGGAGGTTGCTTCAAATAGCAAGAAACAAATCAGACCATATAATCCGCCATTTGCGTTTTCAAATTGGGCAAGTCTTTATTTTTCGACAGGCCACAAGCTGCGTTCCCCGTTGCCCCTTTAGAACATCGGCTATGAAGATTGCCCAACACATTCATAAAGTTAATATACGAATCGTAAGGTGAATTA
>CAZTWR010000357.1:0-1633 GCA_964618055.1 uncultured Pirellulales bacterium
TAGTCAGTTGCATTGGCGGCGATTACATCCAGGGTATCGACTGCGATGATTTTTGCAGCGTTTGCCAGGTGCATTGTTTTTGCTATAGCTGTCGCTATACGCAGGCCCGTGAAGCTGCCGGGACCGACTGAGATATAGATATGCTCGATTTCTTTGGGCTTTCGGCTAAAACGCTCCAAAAGACTGTCAACAGCAGGGAAGATCTCTGCACTATGTCTCATCGGGCCGGAAAAGTGAGCCTCGCTGAGCAATTGTTCTCCGAGTGCTATTGCAACCGAGCCTATCCTGCCGGACGTTTCAATGGCTAATATCAAGGGCTTTGGTCCCATATACTTTCTTTATGCTTGTTTTGGATAGCTATATTATTTTTTTACAGCTTTTCTCTAGAAGACTTTGTTATACCGCAAAAAAGCCATTTCTTAGTCGATTATTTTCCCTATTTTACCAGGCTGTTTTCCTATTTTACCAAAATTAAAGTTAGATATTATCGGGCAAATGTCCATAGTCAAATTTTTCTCTTGCAAAAAAACGCATTTTCTTGTAAACTGATTATCGTAAGTCTAACCAATCCTTAAATAGGTGGTTGTAGTTACAAATATTGTGTGTTAAGCTAATTTGCAAAAAAGTTCCTGCCAGGGAGGGTATTTTTGATTAGGAGGAGGTTAATCTTGGACAAGATAAGATTTCTGATTGAATCTTCTGGTCGAAAACCTCTGTTAGTCATTCTGGTATCGCTTTTGCTTCTGACAACAGCTCTGTCGGAGGTGGCTCTATCCCAGCCGGGTGAGGTTGATAAAGAAAGGATAGTCCGCCAGGTGGCTCAAAGGTGGATTCAAGTTGGTGCAGAACAATACAAAAGAGGTTACTTCAAAGCCGCGAAACAGTCGTTCCTTCGGGCGCAGGACTACCAGGAATATTTAACTGCTGCTGAGCGCGAGAAACTAACCGCGCTTTTGGAAAAGACACACACAGGTATACTTGAAAGAGAACGCATCTTGGAGACAATTCGGACGGCTGATGGATTGGTTAAGGAAGGTGAGCTAATCAAGGCTAAAGCGCATCTTGAAGAGATTAAAGACAGTGAGTTTTTGACTGAAGTGGAGCAGGAGCTAATCACGAAAGGGCTTAAGAAATTAGACAATCAGTTAGATGAGCAGAAAAAAGAAATCACCGAGCTTTATAACCGTAGCGTGGAGTTTTACCACGCCGACCAACTTGAAAAAGCCCGGGAAGGTTTTGTTAAAGTTGCGGCAAGTGACTTAGTGACGGCACCGCCGGGAGAGACAGCAGAAGATTACCTGGTGAAAATAGACGATATTTTGGCACAGAGAGCTGAGTCTTCGGCGTCGGCCGAAGCAAAGCGTGAAGACGCCTTGGGGACCACCATCGAAGCTGTTGCAAGGGAATTACTTGGTGTTGAGGCCGAACCCAATGAGGTCGCCGAGCAGCAGGTAATTCAGGAGCCAAACGAGCAGCAGATAGTTCAGGAACCAAATGAGCAGCAGATAGTTCAGGAACCAAACGAGTTTGTTGTTGCTCCTGAAGAAGAAGCGCTTGAGCCGGTAGCAGTTGAAGGCGCCTACATCGAAGTGATTAATCGCAAAAGAAATATCCGGCGAAGCCACACAAGAGC
>CAZTWR010000358.1:0-1625 GCA_964618055.1 uncultured Pirellulales bacterium
CCGATTGATTTTGAAAGCGTTGACGGAAAACCAGTAACAATTATTATTCTGCTGGTCTCACCGGCTGACCAGACCGGCCCACACATTCAGGCGTTGGCCAAAATAAGCAGGCTGATGCTTGATGAAGAATTCAAACAAGGGCTTGAAAAGGCGACCTCAGCTGAGCAGGTTTATGAACTTCTAAGTAATAAAGAGAAGGAGTGAAACAGCGTATAGTTTTTTCTATTCGCTGTTTGCATCATCTATTGTTTCCCAGAGAATCAAGCCAAGCTCATAGGGGTTAACGAGGTCGGCATTTCTGGGCAGAACTCTCACAACCACTCCCTGGCGGCCTGTTTCTCTGCAAGACATCGAGCCAACAAACCGATGCTCACCATCCTGGCCTGTAGTTTCTTTGTAATCCATCCTCACAGCTGAGCCGTTTCTAATATTCCCCCTATAATCCACCGGCCCATGATAAAGCTCAACTGAAACATCATCGGGGCTAACCTTGGGCAGCTTAACCAAGGCACTGATGGACAACTGCGAACCGACCTTAAGTTGGGGTTGCTTGAGATTCAGCAGCTCGCTATCTTCACCGTTTTTAACCTGCATTTGCACATCTTTAATGGTAAATTCAGGCCAAGCCTTTCTCATATCTGATTTCCACTGCGCAAATGCCTTTGCTCTGGCGCAGGCTGTCGCAGTTAAATATCGCCATCTGGCGGCAGCTGGATTATAAAACCTTTGCGTATACTCAGCAACCATTCTGTGAGCGTTGAAGCGTGGTGCTATCCATTTGATGGAGTTTTTGACTCTGTGTATCCATGCCCGCGGCAGGTTGTCTGCTGAGCGGGTGTAAAATAAAGGAATAACCTCGTTTTCGAGAAGATTGTAGATTGCCTGAGATTCGACCATATCCTGATAATCGGGGTCATTGTAAGTTTGCTTTCCACTGATAGCCCAGCCCCCATCAGGCTTATAACCTTCACACCACCATCCATCCAAGGTGCTCATATTCAAAGCACCATTTATTGCCGCCTTCATACCGCTTGTGCCACTGGCTTCCCGAGGTCTTCGAGGGTTATTAAGCCACACATCTACGCCGCGGACTAACATCCTGGCTACATTAATACCATAATCCTCAAGAAACACGATGCGTCGCTGGACATCATATTCCGATGCAAAGTGAATAATTTGACGTATTATCTCTTTGCCTTCGGTGTCTCTCGGGTGAGCCTTACCCGCAAAAACAATCTGAACAGGCCTATCGGGGTTACTAAGCAGCTTTACAAGACGTTTGGGGTCCTTAAGCAAGAGATTGCCCCTTTTATAGCCTACAAATCTTCTGGCAAAACCAATAGTTAATGCCTCAACATCGAGGACCTCCTCAGCCCAGTTCAATTCAGAATGGTAAGTACCTCTGCGTTTCATCTGGGCCTTAAGCCAGTTACGCGCAAAAGCAATCAGTTGGCCTTTACAGTGCTGATGTGCCCGCCAGAATTCCTCATCAGGAATTTGGGCAATGCCATTCCAAACCGACTTATCGATAGTTTCATCGGCCCAATTCGGCCCAAGATACCTTTCATATAAAGAATTCATTTCATCTGACAGCCAGCTTTTAATATGTACACCGTTTGTAATCG
>CAZTWR010000359.1:0-1625 GCA_964618055.1 uncultured Pirellulales bacterium
AAAACGGGTAAGCGCAATCCCAAACCAAGCCATATTACCTACCCCAGTGTCGGGGTCCATTACAGAAGCCTCGGTTCCTGCGGGGTTGAGCAAGTTGTTGGCCCAATAAGCTGCTCGGATTCGACCATCACCACAAGGGTCGTTGTCCCTAAGAAAAACGACTGCGTCGAGCAGACTTTGGGCTCGTCCGAAATCCACCATGCCGTCTCTACCATTAACGAAATCGAGACGTGCTCGCTCGACAAACCAGCATGCCGCTAAAGACTGGTCGTAAATATCGCCTCGATACTTCATATTTGACAAAGGGGTTGGAGCACAGGGAGGACTTGAGCAGAGAGGTGGGTTCAAGTCGTTTGGTGGAAACGACAGGTTCGGGTCCCACCCAAAGGTTTGGACCAACGGAGGCTGGTTGGCAGGCCGAACCGAATTAAAAACCTCAACCTGTCGAATTAAGAAGTCATTTATGTGCTCCAGCATTACGTTTGGGTCTACATCAGCAGTTACCTTGCTTTTGAGGCTGAAGAGAACAAGAGCGATAATAATGACATATTTCGATATCCTCATTCTTCATCTCCTTTCCCAAGCTTCAAACGCCGTTCATGGTTTCTGATTATCCTCCCAATTGTCGCCAAAGGCAAGCCGGAAATCCCCCCTATTTGCAATCCGCTTTCGGCGGCTGCTCTCCGCCAGCTTGCCCTGTGGGCACCACGCAGTCCACGTCTAAAAAATTCGTGCCAATTCGTGGCTAATTTTTCTTCGTGGCTCCACAACTTTTAACTTTACACTTTTAACTTTAGTTCACTTTAGCTCACTTCTTTATCTTTGAATATTTTCGAATATTTCCACTCAGTTTTTGAATATTTTCATACAGTTTTCGAACGTTTCTATACAGTTTTTGTAAGTTTTCAAACGTTTTCGAATATTTTCGAACGTTTCCTCATAAACTAGCGCCGTTGACCCCTTTCAGGCCACTTTACGCTCGGACTCCCTCGCATTTTTCCTGCCCAAAACAGCTAAATTCCCATAATAAAATTTTTGATTTGCTTCTAAATCTCTTATAATGGAGAGTTTAGGTATAAATTGTTTAAGAGCTTAAATTATGAAGTCTTTTTCGAAAAAACAGACCGATGCTGAACTCTTCGCCCGGTACGCAGCCGGCGAGGAGGCCGCATTCCGTGAAATCGTAAGTCGTTATAAAAACGGCCTTTATGCTTTTCTACGGAATTTCTTAAATCAGCAGGACCTCGTCGAAGATGTCTTTCAGGAAACCTTCTTACAGCTATTCACCAGCCGAGACAGCTTCGACACAACTCGGCCTCTGCGCCCCTGGCTGTTCACTATAGCTGCAAATAAAGCGAAGGATGCCCTTCGCAAGCAGCAGCGAACAGCCGCCACCACCATAGGAGCCATAGCAGATTCGCAGGAAATGTCATTCGATGACGTCCTGAATGTCCTTACTTCCGACAGCACAATGCCTTATGAAGAATTGGAAGACGGCGAAATCGCTTTGCAGGTCAGACAGGTTATAGCAGATATGCCGGAAAATCTGCGGGAAATTCTAATCTTAGCCTATTTTAACAAATTTTCTTACAAACAAATGGCCCAGATTTTGAGTATACCTATCG
>CAZTWR010000360.1:0-1621 GCA_964618055.1 uncultured Pirellulales bacterium
AACAAAATCGATTTGTTTACACGCAATGTTATTACGGTAGAAGACCCGATTGAATATGTACTGTCGAATGCCAGTCAGATTGAAGTTAATCCAAAGGCTGATATTACTTTCGCAAAGTCTTTACGCAGTATTTTGAGGCAGGACCCAGATGTGATATGTGTAGGTGAAATACGGGATGAGGAAACTGCAGCGACCGCGCTTCGAGCGTCGCAAACCGGTCATCTTGTCCTCGGAACAATACACAGCAACAGCAATGCAGCAGCATTGGTGCGGCTGTTGGATTTAAACGTAACACCCTTATTGCTGTCATCAGGATTAGATATTCTTGTCTCGCAGCGGTTGGTTCGCCGGCTCTGCACCAGTTGTAAGGTACCCGCTGAGTTAAGTCAAAACCAAATCCACGACTTCCACAAAAAGGGCATAAATTATAAAAATATTTTCCAAGCCGCCGGATGTGACCAATGCCACGGAACCGGCTATCGCGGAAGGATAGCAATTTTCGATATCCTAATTCTCGATAACGAATCAAAGGCCAATATCGCCAATAATAAATTGTCAGTAAATCAGTTGAGGAAAGATGGTGACAAGAGAGGAAAGTCCAACCTCCAGAAACAGGGGTTGAGAAATGTAGTATCCGGAATAACAAGTCTCGAAGAGCTAAAAAGAGTGATAGGGTAGAGTTTATGGTGTTTTGGATAGGCATATTAGTTGGTGGGGCTTTCACATGGTTTGCCATAAAACTGGGCTTCTATCAGACATGGGCCCTTGTTTTCAATATCATAATCTCAATCTACTTAGCTGTATTCCTTCAGCCGGTGATTGCAAATATCCCTGCGATTGGTGATACGCCGTACAGTAACGCCCTGACTATGGTTGCTATTGCATTAGCGTCCTTTTTGATTTTGCATGGCATATCATACACATTTCTTACGGGCCAATTTAATGTCTCATTTCCCAAAGTATTTGACACGCTTGGTACCGGCCTTTTGGGCTTTTTAGCCGGTTTTCTCGTCTGGAGTTTTCTGAGTCTCTTAATCTACATTACACCAGCTTCTCAAAATACCTTCGTAAAGGGAATTGGTTTTAAAGATGAGTTTCAAAAAACCACCGTATCGTATATTTCCCGGTTTTGCAATTTGGTTAATGCGGTAGTTTCCTCTCAAGACAATGAGTACTCTGCAGAACAGGCTCTTGATAGATTGCTAAAGCGTACTGAGTCGAAGACGCAGGCTAAACAAGCTGAGCCGGAAGAACCGGTTGAACCAGCTGAGCCAAATGAGGCGGAAACCGGCATCGAAGAGCAGCTTGGCCCACCTCCTGAGATTGACCTTGAAGATATTTGAATTTTTCCATAGTGCCGTTGTCAATCGAGTTGGCGCAAAACAAAGAAAGCCCCTCAACGACAACAACGGGCTTGGGGACTAAATCTAATTCAAATGTAATTTTTGCTCTTTACTGGGCCCCACAAAACAGGGTTTCCTTTAGCTACGTGCCTGGTCGAGAATCAGGTCTTTTACTTTCTGACTGGGCAAATTGAGCGCACCATAAGCTGCTGCAGCGGCACCACGCAATTCCGGGTCGATTTCCTGCGAACTAACCAGTGAATAAATAGCATCTATCT
>CAZTWR010000361.1:0-1616 GCA_964618055.1 uncultured Pirellulales bacterium
TGTATTGGCCAACATTGTTCGAATCTGCTCCTGCTGATTTGCGGGATAAATATCTATAATACGCTCAATAGTCTGAGGAGCATTTATCGTATGCAGCGTACTAAAGACAAGATGCCCGGTTTCAGCAGCGGTAATTGTCGAACTCGTGGTTTCGAGGTCCCGCATTTCACCAACCATAATAATATCAGGGTCTTGCCGTAACACGTGCCGCAGGCCCGATGCAAAGTCCGGACAGTCAGAACCGATTTCACGCTGTTCTATTATACTCATTTCGTTTTCTAACAAATATTCGATAGGGTCTTCCAACGTAACTATACGTTTTTTATATTTTTTGTTTATCAAGCCTACCATTGCAGCCAGCGTCGTGCTTTTACCAGAACCAGTATGACCTGTCACTAACACTAATCCTCTCGGCAGGTCAGTTAACCCTTTGGCTATCGGCGGCAGGTTCAAATCGTCTATTGAGGGAACCTGATTTGGAATCACTCTAAACGAAATTGCGATTGTCTCACGCTGATAATGGGCGTTGACGCGGAACCGGTGGCCATCTTCGATGGTTGTCGAGAAATCGAGATCCCTGTTTTCTTCAAGTTTTTTGAATCTGTCCAACCCAACCATATCAAGAACCATTTCCTTTGCATCTTCGCTACTGACAGCGGGGGAATCCATATCGACCAGTTCCGTATTTTTCCGAAACATAGGTGGCATCCCAACATTGATATGCACATCGCTTGCTTTTTTCTCTATCGCTTTTGTAAGTATGGTTTTCACGCCTGCCATATCACAATTCCCTTTTAACAAACAAGCGTCGCTTATGCTCAAAAGCTGTATATTCTTTGCTTGTTGTCTTAAGCCGCTGTTGCCTCATAATTTCGGCGTTAATATCGAAATTTCTTTTTTCGGTATCGGACTTTTTCTTTAAGTTGCCCAGAAATATCTCATGCTTAAATGGATTTTTCACCAATTCATTGACCTTTACCTGTTGGACGTCCGAAAACTCATAAAATTTCTTAACTATCTCATCTGTCCGGTTAAAGGTTAAACGTTTCCGACCTAACACCGACAAATCCTGTAATTGCCGTTTCAATCTGTGCCTTCTCTGTGCTGACCCGCCTTAGGCGAGCTGTTGTTTGGGGCGCTCTCTTTTTTATCATGAACCGAAGGCACAACAGAGCTAAGATAAACAGGCTGGCAAGCAGTATCATGGTCAGGTTATAGAATTTTTGCCGGATTTTTTAAAAAAGGGGAAAAACAAACTTTATAGGACGAGTCCCGTTAGAAGTCTTGTCCGATCTACTTCTAACGGGACGAGTTTCTGTGCCTATTTTCAGTTCTCAAAAAAGGGCTTATTCGGCTTTGAGCCGACGTTTCATTAAATCAGCGATTGCTGTTTGCACCGATTTACCCTCAAACAGCACTTCATAAACAGCGCGGCTAATCGGCATTTCAACGTTGTATCGAGTAGCAAGAGCAATTACCGACTTGCAGGTGGCAATACCTTCAATAACTGATTCAGTGGCTTTTTGAGCTTGCTCTACAGTTTGGCCTTTACCTATTCTTTCGCCGAACGAGCGGTTTCTGCCCTTGGGAGAAATGCAGGTTGTTACCAAATCACC
>CAZTWR010000362.1:0-1615 GCA_964618055.1 uncultured Pirellulales bacterium
TTTCATCGTGTTTCTTTTTGGCCTCGTTGTAGAAATATTCAATCAGTGTCGTGCCATGGTGTGTTTCGATAAATTGCCGCAGCACTGCAGGCAGGCTGTATTCCCTGGCCATTTCTATCCCGTCTTTTACGTGGCCTGCGATAATCAATTGGCTCATCGCAGGTGAGAGTTCTTTATGGCGGCTCGTAGAACCCATTTCGTTTTCGATGAAGTAGCTGGGCTTGTTGATTTTTCCGATATCGTGGTAGTAGGCGCCGACCCTGCATAAAAGGCCGTTGCAGCCAATTGCCTCAGCAGCGGCTTCAGCGATAGAGCCCACTAACAAACTATGGCTAAATGTGCCGGGCGCTTCCATCGCAAGTCTTTTCAGCAGTGGTTGATTCGCATCGCTGTAGTCCAGGAGCGTCATACTTGTCGCTATGCGAAAGATTTTTTCGATGAGTGGCAACAAACCTTGAATGAGCACGCCAACCACAAGCGTGATGCCTGCGTGACGACCTGCGTTGCTAAAGATATCACCCACCTGTGGGTTTTCGGCAAAAAAGTCCAGAGAGGTCGCTGTTATGAATACTATTACCGCCGCCAGAGTGCTGACCTCAAGTAGTTTCATTCTCGTGCGGATTTCTCTCAAGGAAAAACAGCAGGTGAAGGTGCCAGCGGCCATTGTCAAAAACAGGTTGATATTTGATGGAGGTCTTGCGGCAAAATAGGCAAAAAGACAATAGAAGATGCCCATACCTATTGCAAAGCGCTGGTCATAAGCGATTGTCAAAATGATAGCTGCCGTGACGGCAGTACCGGTGGCCCACAAGGTTTGATTTGCCGCTAACACGCCAAGTTTGGTTGTGGCTAACAATAAGATAAATAGACCCGCCAGTGCTATGGCTCTGGCGTGGTTTTTTATTATTCGCCTTTGGTAGTGATGGATATAGAAAGCTGCGCCAAGAGAAATCAACACCACTATAACGGCTCTGGGTATCAGGTCAAGGTAGCGAGCTTGCTGGATTAGTTCGAATGAAAGAATAAAGATGAAAAGGACGGCAAAAAGGGATACTAACAGGGCTGAGATTAAACGGTCAGTGTTGGCGAACTGGCTTATTTGCGAAAGTCGCTCGGTAGCTTTTTTCTTGCGCACCTGGCTTCGTCGTGGACTTGTTTTTTTCAAAAACCACATTTACTCGATACTCGATACTGGATACTCGATTCTCGTAATTGGTAATCGGATTAAAACTAGAATCGAGTATCAAGAATCATTTTGATTTTTGCATTTTAATTTTTGATTTCTTTTTGTAGGCCCGTACGATATTTTGAACCAGTCGATGTCGTACAATATCTCTCTGGGTTAACTCTGTAAAACCTATACCTTTGATTCGCCGCAGCGTTGCGATTGCTTCCACCATTCCACTTTTTTGGTCGGTGTCCAGGTCGATTTGAGTTATGTCGCCTGTTACTATCATCTTGGAACCATGGCCCAATCTGGTCAGGACCATTAACATCTGCAGAGCTGAAGTGTTTTGCGCTTCATCGCAGATAATGGCGGCTTCATTTAGAGTTCTGCCACGCATAAAGGCAAGTGGAATGATTTCGATGATATCCAGCTCCATAAATTTATTCA
>CAZTWR010000363.1:0-1612 GCA_964618055.1 uncultured Pirellulales bacterium
TAGCGTAAAATGTATATTTGTCCGCAAGTCATATATCCAAAGCTTTTCCGTCCAGGGTTTTTCACTGGCAGGCTTTCGGTCAAAGAAAAGAACGTTTGCCTTTACGCCCTGAGCGTAGAACACACCTGTCGGCAATCTCAAAAGCGTGTGCACATCGCATTCGTGAAGCAGCTTGCGCCTTACCGTTTCACCCGCACCACCTTCAAAAAGGACATTATCCGGCACAACGATTGCACATCTGCCATTTATCTTTAATAGAGTCTTGACGTGCTGTAAAAAGTTTAGCTGTTTGTTTGATGTCGATGCCCAAAAATCCTCACGTTCGTAAGTTAGACTATCTCGGCTGGCCTTGCCTTCTCCATTGATGATGGTGATACTGCTCTTTTTGCCGAATGGCGGATTAGTCATTACAACTTCAAATCTATCGCCAGGGTCGGAAATAAGGCTGTCGCCACACTCGATAGGCACATCCTCTCCACTAACACCGTGCAGAAATAGATTCATCACGCATAGTCGAACTACACCGTCAACAATATCCTTGCCTTTGAATGTATTGAACCTCAAGAACCTTTTCTGTTCTTTATCCAGCTTAAAGTTCTGAGGGTCGGACAGATAATCGTGAGCAGAGAGGAAAAATCCACCAGTTCCACAGGCAGGGTCGCAAATGGTTTCTTTTGGCTTAGGTTGTATTACAGCAACCATCGCTTTAATTAGCGGTCGAGGTGTAAAGTATTGACCTGCTCCGCCTTTTATATCCTCTGCGTTCTTTTGTAATAGCCCTTCGTAAATATCGCCCTTAACGTCAATATCCAGCCCCACCCACGTTTCACCATCAATCATTTCGACAAGCCGTTTCAGCTTGGCTGGGTCTTGAATCTTGTTCTGCGATTTTCTAAATATAACGCCCAGCATACCCTTTTCTTTTCCAAGCGTCTCAAGGAGATGTTTGTAGTGTGTCTCAAGCTCATCGCCGTCTTTTTTAAGCAGGCTCGGCCAACCATATCCAGCAGGTATAGTGCTTCGCTTGCCAAGCAACTTTGTCTGCTCGTCCGCCATTTTCAAAAACAATAGATACGTAAGCTGCTCCACGTAATCGCCGTAGCTCACGCCATCGTCACGCAGGACGTTACAGTAGTTCCATAACTTCTGAACAATCTGTTGAGAATTTTGAGCCATATTGAACTCCAATTAGCCTGCACTGCCTTCGAGGTAAGCTCTAATTTCTTTTTCTACCACCTCTAAATCAATGTTTGCTCCATCCAGTTCCTCATCTGTCCATCTCTCTGGATTTGCCCAGTAATTTGATTTTTTATCGAAGCGAACTGCCAAATCAGAGTCAATTGGTTGCGTCGCTAAAGCAACTTTTGCCCATAACCTTGACAGTTTTGACTCCTTCTCTTTTGAGCGGTGCTGTAGATAACTGCTTACATAGATTTGAGTTTCTGTTAATGCTTCGAGAGCAGCTTCAAGAAACGTCTGCATTTGTTCTCGCTTCCTGTCTCTATTTTCCTTGAATATTTCGATTATAGTGCTTAGAGTATTGTCCAACATAGGACGTCCCTTTACGTTTTTCGCAATGTAAACCTTACAACTATAGTCATCATTCCCACGC
>CAZTWR010000364.1:0-1611 GCA_964618055.1 uncultured Pirellulales bacterium
ACAGGCCTGAATCTATCTCTGCGTTGAAATGAGCCATAGCCTTCTGCTGGTCTTCATTTAATACAACCGTGTCGGTTTTTATCGACATCCCGGCCGGAATAGCCGGCAAAGACTTTAATATCGTCTTCTGCGCTATTTTAATGACCTGTTTTTCAGCTAACTTCTTTACAGATGCGTTTGTACAGCCGAGTTCCGCCAATAAACCCTGCAGCTCTAAAGCTGACTCCGAATCAAAAGCCTTGTTCTGCTTCAGGTATTCAACAATCTGTTTTTGCTTCTTACCTCTTAATTTGGTAACTGGTAATTGGTGATTGGTAATTGGTAACTGGTAATTGGTAAGATAGACCCGCTTTTCTGTTTTGACGCCCGCTCTTTTTTTCACCGCCCCCGGCACCATCGCAGCAAGAACTTGCCCTAACGGACAGACGTAATAACCGCTAATCCACCGTGCCAATGCCATCAATTCAGCATCTAATAACGGCTCTTTATCGATTACATTGGAAACTATTTTCAGCTTACGGCCTTTACCGCGCGCCGCAAAAGACTTTTCAAAAGGTACGTCCGCTTCTATACAAAACCCTGCCTCAAGTTTATTGGCCCTGCCGAAAGGCGCCTCTACTCTTTGCCCTACACCGATCGGCCAGTACCTATCCGGCACAAGGTAGTCAAACTCCGTATCCGCTGCTGACTCAAACGCCACTCGAATAATATGATTGCATTCTCCCCGCTCGGCTTCTTCCGCTTCAAATAAACTGTCGGTCTTATATCTTCCCATAAACATCTGCGATTGTCCCAGTTTGAAATAACTATGTCAACAGTGCCCTTTCTCTTGAGTTTTACCGACTCCAAGCATATAATACGTAGTTTCGGAAGCTACCTGAATTGCCTCAATAAATAGTTAACAAATGGCAAAATTTAAAATAAACAGCGAATTTAGCCCTGCTGGTGACCAGCCGAAAGCAATAGAGCGGCTCGCAGAAGGCCTGCGCACGGGTAAGAAGTTCCAGACATTGATGGGCGTAACGGGGAGCGGCAAGACATTCACAATGGCCGAGACATTAGCTCGATTCGACCTGCCGGTCCTTGTCATATCACACAACAAGACATTGGCCGCCCAGCTCTATGAGGAATTCAAGGAGCTTTTTCCGGAAAATGCCGTCGAATATTTCGTCAGCTATTACGATTACTACCAGCCGGAAGCTTACATCCCACAGCGCGATATTTACATAGAAAAGGACGCCTCGAAAAACGCCGACCTCGACCGACTCCGCCTTTCCACTACTACCAGCCTGTCAACAAGAGACGATTGTATCATCGTTGCCTCTGTCTCCTGCATTTTCGGCCTCGGCTCGCCGGAAGACTATAAAGCTTCGGTAGTGGCTGTCCGAACGGGCGATTATATCAATAGAAACGACCTCCTTGGCAGATTCGCAGACCTGCAGTACAGCAGGAACGATGTCGATTTTGCAAGAGGGACATTTCGGGTTCGCGGCGATGTGGTCGAGCTGTATCCTTCTTATGAAACCTTTGCGGTTCGCTTTGAATTTTTCGGCGACTGCATTGAAAAAATCAGCTATATAAATCCCATATCCGCCGAAACCCTTGCCGTTG
>CAZTWR010000365.1:0-1604 GCA_964618055.1 uncultured Pirellulales bacterium
CGCATCAAGAGGTTAGCCTCGATTTTCTGCACCAGGTCCAGCGAGACACTGACAACTATCAATAAGCCGGTGCCACCCAAAAATGTTGCTATTCGCCAATCAACTCCTAATAATATTGAAACCACCGATGGCACAACGGCAATTATGGCTAAGAATGCAGCTCCAAAATAAGTGATTCTGGTCATTACCCTTTCCAAATAGTCAGCGGTTCTCCGCCCCGGCCGAAGTCCTGGGATGAAGGTGCCTGAATCCCGCAAATTTTTGGCCATTTCCTTCGGCTGAAACTGTATTGTTGTCCAAAAGTAAGCGAATAAGAATATCAATAACATATACAAGACATTATAGGTATAAGCACCCGGGCCCAAAGCATTCTGCAAACTCTGAAGAAATACCGAATTTGTGAACCTGTTTGCCAACTGGCCAATTATCACCGGCGGGAACATCATAAAACTCGATGCGAAAATTATTGGCATCACTCCGCCGTGATTGACCCGAAGCGGCAGATAATGTCTTTGGCCACCATAAATCCTACGACCGCGCATCTGCTTTGCCTGCTGAATAGGTATTCGGCGCTGGCCCTGAGTTATTAGTATGGCACCTGCAACAACGAACACAAACGCTGCTACGAGGAACAATATCTTTGCCGGGCCTATGGTGCCAGGCGGTGCACCGACTCTAAAGTCAACACTCTGCCAAAGCATTTGTACTGCCCAAGGCATCCTGGCGATAATGCCAGCCATAATTATCAAACTGATACCGTTGCCTATGCCGTATTCATCTATCTGCTCGCCGAGCCACATCAGGAAGACGGTACCGGCCGTCATACTCACAACGCCCATTATCATAGCTTGAGTGTGCATACCGGCGTAGATATAGGCTCCCAACCCGAACAGTCTCATATACATTACCGACTGAAAAACACATATTGGCACTGTCAAGTAGCGCGTGTACTCCTGTATCTTCTTATAGCCGGTTTGGCCCTCCTGGCGCAGTTTTTTCAAAGCGGGAACAACCTCGCCCAACAGCATAAGGAAAATCGATGCCATAATATAGGGCATAATCCCCAGACCAAACAAGCTACTGCGGCTCAAGGTTCCACCGGTGAACATTTGCAGGTATTCAGCAGCCCTGCCCAAAGGACTATCTGTGTCTCTTGTGTCGACAGCAGCTTCTATCCTCGACTGGTCAAAACAGGGAATGGGGATATGGAAACCAACCCTGTATATCATCAGCAAGGCCACAGTAAAAAGAATTTTGTTGCGCAGGTCCGGGATTCTGAATATGTTAAATACTGCTCCAAACATCCTTATATCTGCCTCTAATCTTTAACTTTTATAATAATTAAAATCAGTCACCGGGATGGCTTACGCCATTACTCTATTATTTTCGCTGTGCCTCCAGAAGCCACAATCTTCTGCTCTGCAGTTTTGCTAAATTTATGAGCCATTACTTGTAACTTTTTTGTCAGTTCACCATCGCCGAGAATCTTGACTTTATTTCTGAGGCCGTCAATCAGTCCAGCACTGGATAACTGTTCTACACCGACGGTAGCACCCTCGTCAAATCTTTCTAATTGTGATACATTAACAATTTTGTAGCGTGTT
>CAZTWR010000366.1:0-1595 GCA_964618055.1 uncultured Pirellulales bacterium
TCTTCATTTGATTTATAAGCACGCCAAAAGAGGTGTAGTAACAGTCATCGAAAAAGCTGAGGACTGAGCCGCCGAACCGTTACCGACAGGCTATGGAAATTAGATATTGGGTCAGAGTTTTTGAAAAGGCTTCCTGTTGTTTATTTTAAGTGTATAATATAAATATAATTTGTCATTTTGTCACCTCAAAAACTGATTAGGAGTACCGGAAAAATGAAACGTTTTACAATCCTTGTAATAATTTTAGTCAGTTTTGCAGCCGTTTGTTTAGGCCAGCGCAAATCTGGAGTTTCATCACTTAAAATAGTTCAACTTCCTGCGCCGAGACTGACAGGACCAGTCAGCCTCGAACAGGCCTTGGCCGAGCGTCGAAGTGTGCGCCAGTTTACCAGCCAATCGCTCAACTTTACGCAGATTGGCCAATTGGCCTGGGCAGGTCAGGGCATAACAGAACCGGAAAAAGGTCTTCGAACAGCACCATCGGCAGGAGCAGTTTATCCAATAAAGCTGTATTTTGCAACACAGGAAGGACTTTTCGCTTACCACCCCAGTGAACACAGCTTGGAAGAAACCTTCAATCGGGATATCCGTAGCAACCTGGCGGTAGCAGCTTTGAAGCAAGAAGCAGTAGCTAATGCTGCTTGCGATATTATTGTCGCAGGCTCGGCGAAAAAACTTGCAGCCAAATACACTAACAAAGCCACAAGATATATGCTGATGGAAACCGGGCACATCGCTCAGAATATCCAGCTGCAGGCTGTGAGTTTGGGGTTGGGCTCTGCAACAGTCATAGCTTTCAATACAAATCAAGTTCGTAAGGCGTGCAGACTGCCAACAAACCTGGAGCCAATTTATATAATCTGTGTTGGTTACCCGGCAGGACAAGCAGCAGCAGAAAAAGACGAAGAGCAAACGCAGACTCACAAGGCAGATAGTCCAGAGGCAAAAAAAGCCGTATTGATTATTGCCAGTCGTAATTTTCGCGACGAGGAGCTGCTTGGAACCAGGCGTGAGCTTGAGAAGGCAAACGTGGATACGGTTATAGCAAGTACAAAGACAGGAATTATAAAGGGCACACATGGAGTCAGAGTCGAGGCAGCGATTCTTGTGAACGACATTGTTGTTGATGATTATGATGCGATAATCTTTGTGGGCGGCCCGGGAGCAAAAGAATATTTTGATAGCAGCGCTGCGTTGAATATTGCCCGCCAGGCAGCAGATAAGGGAAAGGTTCTTGCGGCAATCTGCATCGCACCAGCGGTCCTGGCTAATGCGGGTGTGCTCGATGGTGTTAAGGCAACCTGTTTTTCGACAGAAAAGTACAAACTCAAAAAAGCCGGTGCCGAATACACCGGCGCCGATGTTGAGCGGGATGGACTTATAATAACAGCCGATGGTCCAAGAGCCGCAACTCAATTCGGCAAAACTATCGCTGACGCTCTCAGTAGTAAATAGTAACCGCGTAGAACGTTTTAGTAGAGCAAATTCAGCCTAAAATAAACTGACTTTTCTCATGTAGTAGTTTCAAACACCTACATTGTATTGTCACAAGAGCTGTAGCGATTTGTAATCGGCAGTCTCCTGTCTTTGCCAAA
>CAZTWR010000367.1:0-1576 GCA_964618055.1 uncultured Pirellulales bacterium
ATCTGGCATTTTTGGCGGTGGCACTTTGCGTCTTTATAGTAGTTGTGGTGATGACAGTAATTACAGGTCTGGTGCGCGATTTTAAGGTCAATAACCATAAGTGGGTAGGTGATTGCGTAGTTGGAACCGAATCACTGGTTGGTTTTCCGTACTACGAAGATTTTATAAAAAGGATTGAGGGGACAGATTTTATCGAGGGAGTTTCGGCAGTGGTGAAAAGCTATGCCCTGGTAAGGGAGCGTAACTCAGAGGAGAGTATCGGCATGGAGATTATGGGTGTTGAGCCTGTTAAACACAGCAAAGTTACCGGTTTTGGCGAGACGCTGTATCACCGTAAAAACGATGTATCTAGCGCATTTGAGCCGGCCTATGACCCGAATCTTGTCGGCTGTGTGGTAGGGATTGACAGATGGCTGGTACGTGATGCTAAGGGCAGATATACTTATGAAGCTTATCCTACTGAGGCAGCTCTTTTGGTGAGCTGTTTTCCTTTAACCTCGAAAGGTGCTTTAGCGAAAGCGGGGGCGGGGTTGGTCAATACAAAAACTTTCTACTATAGCGACACTTCGCACAGCGGATTAGCGAGGGTTGATAGTTCATTTGTTTACCTGCCATTTGAACAGGCACAGCTACTTTGTGGTATGGCTGGGCCTGTCAAAAGAGTCAATGCAATCCATATAAAGTTTAAACCGAATGTGAGGCTCAAAGATGGGTGTGAAGAGGTCGCCGCACTGTGGAAGAGGTTTGTAGAAGAAAAAAAGGGGGAAAAACAAGCAGCATTATTGGATACAGTTACGGTGCAAAGCTGGAAAGATTACAGGCGTGCATTCATCGCAGCAATGGAGAAGGAACAGACAATGCTGACGATTATGTTCGCTCTTGTGGGAGTTACAACGGTATTTATTGTCTTTGTTGTTTTTTATATGATTGTCAGCCATAAGAGTAAAGATGTCGGCATATTAAAAAGCATAGGTGTTTCGAAAGTAGATATTATCGAATTATTTTCGTGTTTTGCTTTTTTAATAGGTCTTTTGGGTTGTGCCGTTGGGGTATTTGTGGGCTGGTTATTTTTGCTCAAAATTAACGAGGTAGAGGATTTGCTGTTTGAGCATTTTGGGTTTCAGTTGTGGGATAGAACGATGTATGCTATCGGCGATATTCCCAACGCTGTTGATTTGCAGGTTTTGGGAGTGATAATAGTTTCAGCAATAGCTGCTTGTTTGGCTGGTGCGTTTTTTCCAAGCTGGCAGGCGGCGAAATTAGAGCCTGTAGAGACTTTGCAGGTGAGCCAATTATGAGCAAAGACGATTTTATATTAAAGGCTGAAGGGCTTTATAAGTCTTATCGGATGGGTGAGGCAGAGGTCAGCGTGCTCAGAGGCGTGGATTTAGCTGTAAAAAGAAGTGAGTTTGTTGCAATAGTTGGAGCCTCAGGCAGCGGCAAAAGCACGCTATTGCATATACTGGGGGCGCTGGACCGGCCGGATAAAGGCGCTGTAAGCTTTGAAGGGAGGAATTTGAGCCGGTTGGCGGAAGGCGAATTGAATAAATTTCGCAATAAAATGGTGGGATTTGTT
>CAZTWR010000368.1:0-1556 GCA_964618055.1 uncultured Pirellulales bacterium
CACCCTTCGTTCAATAGTATATTGTCAGCTATATTACCCCATACAATTATGACTTGCGCTCTTATGCTCTTTTGTAGCTCTCCGCTATAATCTTAACCGGATGCACGACGATGCTGTCGCTTATATGCTCTATCTGAATTTTACAGGCACTGCATTCTGTTAATACATTTTTTGTTGGCGACTTTTCCAACGCTTCTTTTAATCTCACAGCTATCTGCGAGGAAAGTTCGTAATTTTTCTTATTAAACCCGAACGTCCCAGCTAAGCCACAGCAGCCGGCATCAAGTTCGGCTACCTCAACAGGGCAAAGTCTTTTCAAAAGTTCAACACCTGCCTTTCCGCCGCCAATGGCATACAAATGACAAGGCTGATGATAAACAAAAGCCCGTTTTATAGGATTTTTAACAGGCTTCAACTTATTCTGTTTGGACAAATCCAAAAGATAGCCCATTAGCTCATACGTATTTTCCGAGACAAGCTGCGCATCTTCGCCTACAACAAAATACTTTAATTCCTGTTTCAGGCACAACGCCGCACTTGGCTCAGAGCATACTATCTTGTACCCGTCTCGAACCGCCCTGGCTAAATGCCTAACAATATACGACAAATCTCTGCGGGCACGTTTGACATTGCCATACACAATCGCCGGCAGTGGCGCTGGCCGCTGCTTCGGCAAAATCACCTCAATATCATTGTGCCTCAGAACTTCAAGCACCGCAAATCCCAGCTCATGGTCGTTATAATTCGCATACGTATCCACAAAATACGCAACCCTATCGACCGCCGGCTTATGCTCATCCTCACAAGCCTCCAGAAACTTTCGCCCTGCCTTTAAGAACGACCCCCCCTTAAAACCAGGCATACTTCTTCTTCGGTCTATCCCGGTAAATTTTTCCAGAAACCACTTGAAGACAGCCAATCCCATAAAGAAATTGGAAATCGGCGCTGAAGTACTGCCTAAAATACTAAGATACCGATTATGGCTCAACACTAACTCCGCGCGCCTTAGCCCCCTACGTCTCACATATTCCGCCCGTGCTGTCACCATCAGCCGGGAAACATCAACCCCCGAGGGACATTCCAGCGAGCACGCCTTGCAGTTAACGCACAAATCCAGAAACTTTCTAAACTCCGGCGACTCAAAATCTCTTTTCTCCAGCTCACCTGTCGCCCAGAAATGAAGTATATTTGCTTTCGCCCGCGAGCTGCCCAGCTCCTCACCCACCGCACGGAACACCGGACACATCCGCAAATCGGATTCTCTGCTCAGGCAAACTCCACAGCCGCTGCACCGCTCAATTTCTAAGCGAAATTCATCCTCCCCAAAATGCAAATCCGTCTTAAGTCTCTCCGGCACCCATCTATGCTCAGCCCGCAAGTTCTTAACCATAACATCAGCATCGTTGTTGATGATTTTACCGGGATTCATCAAACCTTCCGGGTCGAATATATTCTTAATTGCCCGCAGCAACTCATAAAATTCATCGCCGTATTGCCGCCGCAAAAAAGCCGCCCTCACCAACCCCTCTGCGTGCTCACCGCTGATTGACCCGCCC
>CAZTWR010000369.1:0-1552 GCA_964618055.1 uncultured Pirellulales bacterium
CTCATCAAAAACAGCATCCATGTTTTTCCATACGCCCTTTACACCCAGTTCTATTTTATGATCCATATTCCTTAAGGCGGTCTTAAATTCCCTGTGTCTTCTATCAAGCAGGTTTCTTACCTCATCAGCACTAGAAGCAATGGTACCGAATCTGACAGGTAGTACACTATCGAACTCCTCCATCACCTGCTCAATTACCCTCTGATGAGTTAACATGTTGTTTCTGTCTGTAGTAATTTTGATTAAAGGATAACTGCTTACCACCATGCTCAGATCATCGTAGCCGATAGTTAAAACCTCGTTGCCTTGACCACCGATTCCGATAGGACCAAAATTACGTTCCTGTTTCGTCTCAATTATGCAATAGATATATTTTCCTTCTTTTCCCATGTCAGGCCGTTGTAGTAACTAATACTGCATTCTCCTCGAAAGCCTCCTCGTTGAGGTAGCAGCCTTCATTACGTTCAGCTTGGTTGGAGGCTCTATAATAATCCAAAAGTATTCTGTAAGCCCTTGTCATATCAGCAAATTTTTTCTCGATATCCGGCATATCAGGGTTTTTGTCTGGATGGCAGGTTAAAGCCGACCTTCGGTGAGCCTTTTTGATATCTTCAGCCGTCACAAAATCATTTGTAAGACCCAGCTGCTTCTTAGCCCAATCTATCTCCTCGAAGTGTGGTTTCTTTACTTCAAGAGTATAGAAGCTATATGGCGGAAGAGGACCTACACATCTAAAATTCAGTTTATCCTCAAATTCATCGTTGAGCTGGTTTACTTTCTGCTCAAACTCTCTTTGTTTGTTCCGACCTATAAGAAATGCGGTGTTAAGCACCATCTCGTCATCCATAAGGTCATGTGCCTTGGAATCTTGAGCTACTTGACCCAAGGCAGTTTGTATTTGGTCAGCGAACGTTTCTTTTTTCTTGTCCGAATGCTTTTTAACCAACACGCCGATCTTCATCTGGTCATCCACGGTAACGCCGCCTTTTTTACCTAACAGCAATTGTTTAAGTTGTTTTATTTCCTTCCCTTCTGAAATCTCCTGCAGGAAAGATTTAAAATCGTTTAACGTTGCCACCACATCAATCTCAATTGTGTTTTTTGCTCTCTCAAATATATCCTTGATTGTCCTGTAACCCCTAGCTAAGATTTCCTTGACTCCTTCATTGCTTTGGGCCAAAGTTCCTAACCTCACAGGAATAACAGTATGCTCAATCATTACCTTTTCGATTAATTGCTGATGGCTGACAAGTAATCTAGCTAATGTATCTTTGGGCATATGGCTGTAATCGACCATTCCTGAATCTTTTACTACTGCGGCTATGTCCTGAAAGGAAACAGTATAAGCACGGTTAGAGGTTTTGCTGCTATTTACGACATCAGTGGGGCTTGTGAAAGAATATATATCTTCAAAGGCTATAATCTCATCCAGATTAAAAAATTTCTCAGTATCGATATTTATTACGCCATAAATATATTTTCCTATCTTTTCCATAACGCACCATCCAGTTTTTACTCATTGCACACCTTAGGGAAAGGACTAATGTACCTT
>CAZTWR010000370.1:0-1541 GCA_964618055.1 uncultured Pirellulales bacterium
CCAGGCCCAAGTATTACATTCTCGATATGTTTCCCTATCCCAGCGCTGCCGGTCTGCACGTTGGCCATCCGGAAGGCTATACGGCAAGCGATATAGTCGCTCGGTATAAGCGAATGAAAGGCTTCAATGTCCTGCACCCTATGGGCTGGGATGCGTTCGGTTTGCCAACCGAACAGTATGCTGTAGAGACCGGCACGCATCCTGCAAAAACCACCCAAAGAAACATAGATAATATACGTGGGCAGATCAAGCTGTTAGGCTTTAGCTACGATTGGGACAGGGAAGTTAATACTACCGACCCGAATTATTACAAATGGACGCAGTGGATATTTTTAAAATTTTTCGATAGCTACTTCGACGAGGCCAAACGAAAAGCCAAACCAATCGAGCAGTTGCCAATTCCCGCTGGTTTGAGCGAGACCGAAAGGCAAAAGTACATAGATGAACATCGCCTCGCTTATGAGGATGAGGTACCGGTTAATTGGTGTCCGGCCTTGGGAACAGTTCTGGCAAATGAGGAAGTAGTCGGAGGAGTGAGTGAGCGAGGTGGTCATCCGGTAATAAGACGCCCGATGCGCCAGTGGATGCTGCGAATAACCAAATTCGCTGAGCGGCTGCTTGATGATTTGAAGGAAGTGGACTGGCCGGAATCCATAAAGAAACTGCAAATCGATTGGATAGGCAAGAGTATCGGGGCCGATGTTGATTTCAAGGTTGACGGTTTTGATGAAACCATTCGCGTCTTTACTACCAGGCCGGATACCTTGTTCGGCGCTACATATATGGTATTGGCCCCTGAGCTTGATATAGTTGATATGATTACCACTGATGAGCACAAAGACGCCGTGGAGAAATACCGCGAGGAAGCTGCTCGTAAAAGCGACCTTGACCGCACAGATTTAGCTAAAGAGAAAACCGGTGAACCCATCGGCGCTTATGCAATAAATCCGGTAAACAACGAAAAGATACCAATCTGGATAAGCGATTACGTTTTGCTCAGCTACGGAACCGGTGCGATTATGTCGGTGCCGGCTCACGATGAAAGGGACTTTGAATTCGCTAAAAAATTTAACCTGCCAATTATTCCAGTTGTTGAGCCGGATGACAGCGAGCAAGCCGAGTTGGTTAAGAAAGGTAAGCTTTGTTTTGTTGGTGATGGTAAAGCAATAAACTCCGGACAATTTAACGGCCTACCAACGGCAGAGTTCAAAGAACAAATTACAAACCGGCTCGCTGAAAAAGGCCTCGGTGGAAAAGCGGTCAATTATAAGCTGCGTGACTGGCTTTTCAGCAGACAGCGGTACTGGGGCGAGCCGTTCCCGATTTTGCACACCAGAGACAATTGTGTTGTTGGGCTTTCGGAGCAGGATTTGCCTTTAGAGCTGCCGGAGGTTGAAAACTATAAGCCCAGCGGCACAGGCCAGTCGCCGTTGGCTAATATTACCAGCTGGGTCAATGTCGTGTTGCCTGATGGCTCAAAGGCAAAACGTGAAACCAACACAATGCCTCAATGGGCCGGAAGCTGCTGGTATTATCTGCGA
>CAZTWR010000371.1:0-1531 GCA_964618055.1 uncultured Pirellulales bacterium
CCTGTTACGACAATTTCCTTATGACCTGCTTCAACAAGGGCTTGTGCCTCTTGGAGGACTGCCTCAGCCGGCCTGCTCTGAACAAAGGGGCGGGCTTTAGGTATGATACAATAGCTGCAGTAGCCGTCGCAGCCGTCTTGAATCTTAAGAAATGCCCTCGTACGGCCCTTAAATGACGTTAATTGGGGAAGTTTCGGCAGTTCAGCCAATTTTTTAAGCTTGATTTTAGGGCTGTTTTCTGCTTTAATTATGATGTTTCGGTCTGATTGAAGGCTTTGGGAGCTCAAGGCAACAGCTTTGCCATTGACTATTTGGCTTAAAGTCGCGGCTATGGTTTCTCGATGACTAATCAGATGGATATTTTTACTAAGGTTGTTCAGTTCGTCTATTTGTGCTGTTGGTAAACAGCCGCAAACGACTATAACAGCATCAGGACTTAGCTTTTGGGCTTTTCGGATGCATTGTCGGCTCTTTGCAGAGGCGGATAGAGTTACGCAGCAGGTATTGATAACAACCAGGTCGGGCTCACTTTTAGACGTTTCGACATGGTTAAGTCCGAGCTGTTCGAGCAGCTCCCGAATCTGCTGGCTTTCATATTGATTGACTTTACAACCGACGGTATTTATGGCAAAGGTTTTCATAATATGATATAATATAATTGTTGAGGCAAGCTTACAATACTGTATCAAATCCTGTTTGGACCATGATGGCGAGGGTTAGTTATGGCGTTAGAATACGGCTCGGTTTGGGCGATAGATATAGGCAATAATTCCCTAAAAGCATTGCGCTTAAGGTATGCAGGAGACGTTGTTGAAGTAATCGGATTCGACAATATCCAGCATGGCAAAATTCTTACCGGAAGTGGCGTAAAACCAGCAGAAGGGGATGAGCTGATTGCATTAAGTTTACGCCAGTTTATAAAGCAAAACGATTTGGGCAAAGATGATATAGCTGTTTCTGTGCCGAGCCAGAACAGTTTTGCACGGTTTGTAAAACTGCCGCCTGTTGAACCGAAGCGCATTCCTGAAATCATTAGGTTCGAGGCGGCTCAGCAGATTCCTTTTGATATTGATGATGTACAGTGGGACTGGCAGTTGATGACAGAGCCCGACAGTCCTGAAACAAAAGTGGGTATTTTTGCGATTAAGAGTGGGGTGGTCAACTCGGTATTGGAGCATTTTGCCAGAGAAAATATGACGGTTAGCTATGTTCAGATGGCACCGATGGCTTTGTATAATTACGCATTGTACGACCACGGTGATTTGGCCAGATCCGACAATCAAGCCATCGTTATTCTTGACATAGGGGCGGAAAATAGCGATTTGGTTGTCTGTACGCAATCGACAGCTTGGCAAAGATGTGTCCCCATGGGAGGTAATGCTTTTACCAAGGCGATAGCGGATGCGTTTAAGCTCAATTTTGAAAAAGCTGAAAAACTAAAACGTACTGCTCCAATGAGCAAATATGCCCGGCAGATATTCCAGGCGATGAGGCCGGTTTTTACAGATTTAGCCTCTGAAATCCAACGGTC
>CAZTWR010000372.1:0-1520 GCA_964618055.1 uncultured Pirellulales bacterium
CACTCACCCCAAACCATGATTCTTGAAGCAGTCCATAAGTATATACGCATATACTTATATACCTTCTGCGCTAAAATGCTCATAGTCCTTTCGATTAGTCAAAAAGACTAGAACAATAAAAGAATACCTAAGTATCTTAGGTATCACCTCTCGCCTTTGGCTTTTAATTTTTGATTTTTAATTTTCTTACAGAACTACCCCCACCGTATTTGACGGCATACTTGCCTTCAATTCTCACCAAACACAAGCCGGAAATCTTTTTTAATTTTTGCTCTTTAAATTTCCTTTTTTACCTTCTTGACTTTCCCTTTCTTTTCAGTTTTTCCCGGGCGCGAAAAAACCGAGCCAATTGGCGAAATCCTTAATCGCCAATTGCGAGTGCCTCGCCAGAACGCTTTCGGTGTGCCAACTTGGAAAGCTGAGTTCGAGAGAGTTCTAGTACTTGCTTGTGCTGCCTGCGGTTCGGCACTATTTCTACTTACTGCGGAGTTTCGCTCCTACGCAATACTAATGTTCCTCGTTGTGGCCTCCGCCAGCACATCCTTGCTGCAAGAGAGCCTTTGCGAAGCTCGGCACAGACAATAATATATTGTTGATTAATCTTTTCTGGTATGCTATATTTAATGTAAGATGACAAGTATCAATGTTGATGAAAGCAGTGTTCCATTCCTGTCAGCGGACGATATTGAACTGAAGGCATAAGAAGTAATATCATATTTTGACAAACAGATACTCGATGTCCCTCAACGAACACCACTTCTTGAATATGTAGAGGTTCTTCACAAACGGTTTAACCTAATGCGTAGCTATAACCAAAGCCTGGGCACTACGAAGTATGGAAAGGTAATACTGGGCAAGACTCAACTCAATCCTTTAGGTCTTTATGTCGATGTATCTTTAGTCAATGATCCACGCTTCAATTTTGTTTTGGGTCATGAACTAGGCCATGTCGTCTTACATCGGTCTGTAAATGTTAAAAAAACAGGCTATGAGGACCAAGAAATCATCGACACCGAAATCGATTTTGTTACAGGCAAAAAAAACTAAGAATTCCCCGAGATCGGCTAGAGTGGCAAGCAAATTACTTCTCTTCTTCAATCCTTATGCCCCGATTAAGCATCATGTCAGTTGTTCTTCAAAAGCAAAATGAGTTGGGTATTAAAAGGAATCTTGGTCGTATAATTTTAGAAGCCAAAAAGTATAGCTTGAAAGATTATAAGAAAATTCAGAAGCATCTTGAGCTTGTCTTCTCCGTGAATGCTACGAATGTCGAGTGCAGATTAAAGGATATTGGTATTTTGGTTGATCGAATGAATCTCAACGTTCAACATGTATCTGAATTGTTCGCTACTAAGCGATAGGGCCAACAATGCGCTCCAGCAGGCGCGGATGCACCGCGCTGCTGAACTTCACATTGAGCATTGAATCGTACTCGACTTTCCTGCCACGATTATCCCTTTGACTTTCACCAAACACAAGCCGGAAATTTCCTGTTTTCTACCTGCCTTTGTAGCCCACAT
>CAZTWR010000373.1:0-1512 GCA_964618055.1 uncultured Pirellulales bacterium
CGGCCCGGGGCTTCGCCGGGACGAGAGATCATTCGAAGCGCTCTGTCGAAGCCCTCTCGACATATCGACTCGACAGGTAATAGTTGATGCAATAAGTGCAGCCGCTAAGGAGCTGGCAAGAGAGATATCGCTGTGTTTAAGATATTATACAGTGACATTCAGGGGCAAGCGTGTTGAGCGAGCAGTTCTTTCCGGAGGGGAAGGGAACGAGAAAATTTTACTTAATGTTTTGAGGCGACACCTAGCTGTTGAGATTGAGGTTGCTCAGCCATTGAGAGGCTTAGATATGACGAATGTAAATTTTGATAGTGACAGGCGAGGTTTACTTTGTGAGTGGGCGGTAGCAGTGGGACTTAGTCTTAAGGGCTGGGGTAAGGACTGCAATAATTATGAAAGAAATTGATTTTCTCCCAGCATGGTATAAAAGCGGCAAACGGCGGCAGATTAGTTATCGCACAAAATATGCCAGCCTGGTCGTTATATTTGTGGTTAGGATGGTTTGGAACTTTATTGCTACGCATTTGCTTTCAAAAGCCACAGCGAAGCTTGCTCAGGCAGAATTGAAATCGGCGAGAAACCTATATGTTATAGTCACAGGTATTGTTGCGGGTAGTTTATTCGCAGAAGGCCTTGTCAGGTGGTATTACTCCAGTGCCGGAGGAAGTTTGTATTTCGGCGGTTATGTTTTTGTTTGGCCGGTGTGCTACTTTGTTGCGGCTGTCGGCGTGATTTTGCTTGGTTGGTATCGGGCAAGACTGACCGGTAAAATTGCATCCATAATCAAAGAGCTTAAAGCGAATAAAATATTACGTATCAAAACAGGCGGCTGCAAAATAGTGAACGAATTAAGCGAAGCGATTAATGACCGCTTTGGTGGTAACAGAAGTTATATAGAGGAACTCGAAAAGCAAATCAAGGATTCGCAACTTAAGATTCAACTGCTGCGAAGACAAAAAAGAAACACTGATGCAATTATATACAGTATCCGCGATGCTGTTATCGTTATTGATGAGTTTGACAAGTTGTTGATGGCAAATGAAGCGGCTGGCAAGCTTTTCAATTTTGATTATAAAAGTTCGCAGCACAAACCTATCAGCGAGCTTGTCTGCAGCGAAAAAACAGAAGCGGGTGAAAGTGAATTTGTAGATTTTCTGTGTCGAAGCAGACAAAGTAAGGTGCGACATACGAGACGCGAAATTGATTTTTCAAGCAAGGAAGGGTCAAAAACTTTCGACTGTATTGTTTCGTGTGTTGACGGCGAGGGAGAACAGGTTGGTGGGGTTGTTGCGGTGCTGCACGATATTACACGTGAGAAGGAAATATCGCAGATGAAAAACGATTTTGTAAATCACGTTTCGCACGAATTAAAAACACCCCTTGCTTCTATCAGTGCCTATTCTGAGATGCTGGTTGATGGCGAAGCGGACGACGAGCAGACAAGAAAAGAGTTTTATTCAGTGATTCAAAATCAAGCGAAAAGGCTGAATCGGCTGATTGAAGACATACTGAATA